>JAICSD010000460.1 GCA_025937075.1 Vicinamibacteria bacterium
ACGGCTTCGCGACGAAGGCCACGAGACGCCGGTGCTCGTCATGACCGCGCTCGGCACAGAGGAAGAAAAGCTGAGAGGCTTCGGTCTTGGCGCCGACGACTACGTCGTCAAGCCGTGTGGCCTCCTCGAGATTCTCGCGCGCGTGAAGGCGTTGCTGAAACGCGCCAGCGCGTCGAATAGCGAGCCGCGTCTCGAGGTGCGCGTCGATGACCTGACGATCGACTTCGCCGCGCGTGCCGTGCGCCGTGGCGCGACCGAGCTCGCGCTGCGACCGAAGGAGTTCGATCTGCTCGCCGCTCTCGTGCGGCATCGCGGCCGAGTGGTCTCGCGCGTCGAGCTGTTGCGTGAGGTCTGGGGTTACGCGGCCGGCACGGAGAGCCGCGCCTTCCGCGACAGCGTCCTCGGCAGCCGGCTGCTCGTGGAAGGGGCCAGCAGCGGCTCCTCGAGGCTGCGCCGTCCGCTGACTGCGCCGCTGGCGATTCTCATGGCCATCGTCGTGCTCGTGCTCATCGTCGCGTGCGCGAACATTGGGACGCTGATGCTCGTACGCGCGGCGACGAGGCGGCGGGAAACGGCCGTGTGCCTCGCCATGGGCGCCGCGCGGCTGCGTCTCGTGCGGCAGTTCTTCCTCGAGGCGCTGTTAATCGCGGCAGTCGCCGGGGCTGGAGGGCTGCTGCTCGCAACGGGAGGCGTCGCGCTGCTCGCAAAACAGATCTCGGGCATGGTGCCGCTTTCGCTCGACGCAAGCCCCGACGTGCGCGTGCTCGCGTTCACGCTGCTCGTCTCAGGCGCAACCGCGATCCTGTTCGGCGTGCTGCCTGCCATTCGCGCCGCACGAATGAATCCCATGCCCGCGCTCAGAATGGCTGCCGGTTCCGCTGGCGCCACATCGATCCCGCGACTCGGCCGCGCCCTGGTCGCCATTCAGATCGCCGTCTCGTTCGTGCTGCTGATCGCGGCAGGGCTCTTCGTGCGAAGCCTGGTGAAGCTCCAGCACGTGGATACCGGCTTCGATCCGAAGGACGTGCTGGCCTTCGATCTGTCGCCGGCAGCCGAGCTCCAGCGTCTGTCGCCTGATGAACGAGGCGCTCTCTACCGGTTGCTGCTCGCGCGGGGGGAGTCGGTGTCCGGCGTCAGCGCGGCAAGCGCATCCTCCGCATCCTCCTTCGGGCGTGGAACGTGGGGCAATGCCATCAGCGTCGAAGGCTTCGTCCCGCACTCGGGCGTGACGCCGAGGACCCTCGCCAACGCCGTCACGCCGCGCTACCTCGACGTGATGCGCATCGCGGTGCTGCGCGGCCGCGGCATCACGACGAAAGACGATGAGCGTGCGCCGCAGGTGACGGTGGTGAACCAGACCTTCGCGCGTCAGTTCTTCGGAGACGCCAATCCGATCGGGCGGCACGTCGGCCTCTGCTCGAGCGATCCGTGCGGCACGCCGCCGATGATGGAGATCGTGGGGATCGCTGAGGACGCCAAGTACGCCGACGTCCGCGAACGGGCGCGCGCGATGCTGTACGTCCCGGCCGCGCAGCGTCCGGGAAGCCTGCGAGAGCTCCAGGTGCGCACGACCGGCGCAGAGGCCGCAGTGGCGCCCGCGCTCTATCGGGTCCTTTCGGCCGCAGACCGCCGGCTGCCGATCGTGTCGATGACCGCGCTTCAGGATCGCGTCGACGCGTCGATGGTGCCCGATCATCTCACCGGCACCCTGTCTGCCGTCTTCGGGCTTCTCGCCCTGGCGCTCGCAGCGGTCGGCTTATACGGCATCGTGGCCTACGTCACCGCCCGGCGCACGGGTGAGATTGGTATCCGCATGGCGCTCGGCGCCGATCGCCATGACGTGCGGACGCTCGTGCTGCGGGACACGCTGAGGCTCGTCACGGCCGGCGTCGCAATCGGGGCGATCGCCGCCATCCCCGCGACTCGTCTCGTTGCGACTCAGCTGTACGAGATCTCGCCGAACGATCCGTTCGCCGCGTCGCTCGCCCTCGCGACGCTCGCGGCGGCCGCCCTGCTCGCCGGATATCTGCCGGCGCGCCGCGCGTCGCGCGTCGATCCCGTCATCGCGCTGCGATCCGAGTAGCCGACTTCCACGCAACCAGAATTCCTGGCTCGATCAGCGACTCCGCGCTTGATCTACTGAGTCGTTTCAGGAGATCTTTCGCTGCTGCAAGGAGGTCGCCCGATGCGCCGTCCGTTCACGATCCTGTTCGCCGTGGGGCTCGCCGTCGCCGCGCTGTCGAGCGCCACGAGGGATTCGCAAGGCCCGCAAGCGCCTGACGTCACGGTTCCACCGATGCCGACCATGGAATCCATCGCGCCGGCGCCAGGGTGGAAGCCGGACGGCCGCGACGTGCCTCCCATGCCCGCGACGCTTCTCAGGCTTCCGCGGACGACGATCGTGCATGCGAAATTTCCGGCGATCGATTTTCATCTTCACGCACCGGATCTCACGACCGCATCCGCCTACGAGGATCTGATCAAGCTGATGGACAGGACCGGGCTGGGCGCCGTCGTCAACCTGAATGGCGGAACCGGCGCGCACCTCGATGCAGCCCTGAAGGCCGGCGCTTCCTACACGAATCGGGTCGCCACCTTCATGACGTTCAGCCCGCAAGGCATCAACGAGCCTGGCTGGTCCGAGCGCTTCGCCGCAGAAATGGAGCGGGCGTTCAAGGCCGGCGCCCTGGGCATGAAGGTGTTCAAGGAGCTCGGGCTCGGCGCGAAGAACCCGGACGGGAGCTACATTCAGGCGGACGATCCGCGTCTGGATCCCATCTGGGAGATGGCGGCCAAGTACAACCGGCCGGTCATGATCCACACCAGCGATTCGATCGGCCGCTTCTATCCAATCGGGCCGAAGAACGAACGCTACGAGGCCGGCCTGTGGCACATGCCGGGCGATACGTCGGGCAACTACTACGACAACGGCTTCCCGTCGCACGAGGTCATCGAGCGCGCGCGCGAGAACATGCATCGCAAGCATCCGCGAACGCAGTTCGTGAACGCGCATCTCGCCATGCTCTATTACGATCCGGAGAAACTGGCGAAGTTTCTCGATACGTTTCCGAACGCCGACGTCGAGATCGCTGCGACCGTCCAGGATCTCGGGCGCGCCCCGCGCCTCTGGCGGGCGTTCTTCCTGAAATATCAGGATCGGATTCTCATGGGCTCGGACGGCAGCCCTCAGCGCGGCGTGGACGACTTCTGGACGCCGCACTGGCGTTTTCTGGAGACGTACGACGAGTACTTCGAGCATCCGGCGCAGCTCAGGACGCCCGGCGGCGCCCCGGGCCACGGGCGCTGGAACATTTCCGGAATCGGGCTGCCCGACGAGGTGCTCCGGAAGGTGTATTACGAGAACGCGCTGCGGCACGTGCCATCGCTTCGCGCGTCGATCGAACGGCAGCTTGCAGCGCGGAGACAGTAGATAAGTACACCCGAACGCACTTCCGCGACCAAGGATTGTCCGCGTTTTCCGCGTCGTCCGCGGCCCGCGTCGTCCGCGGCC
>JAICSD010000035.1 GCA_025937075.1 Vicinamibacteria bacterium
ACAAACCGCAGACGGCGGACAACCCGGAAGAGGGCTGGCGCTACGTCACCGGCGACAAGTCGGCGCGGCGCCCGCCCGAGCTGCTCACGCGCGACCACGTCGCGCGCTGCATCAACCGCGAGGTGAAGGCGGGGCGCGGCTCTCCGCACGGCGGCGTCTTCCTCGACATCGCGTGGATCAAGAAAAAGCTGCCGAACTCGGAAGAGCACATCAAGCGCAAGCTGCCGAGCATGTATCACCAGTTCAAGCAGCTCGCGGACATCGACATCACGAAGGAGCCGATGGAAGTCGGCCCCACGACGCACTACATCATGGGCGGCATCCGCGTGAACTCGGATACGCAGATGTCGACCCTGCCGGGACTCTTCGCGGCGGGCGAGTGCGCGGCGGGCATCAACGGCGCGAACCGGCTCGGAGGCAATTCGCTGTCCGACCTGCTGGTATTCGGCAAGCGTGCCGGCGAGCACGCGACCGTTTTCTCGAAGCAGAACACGCGCGTGCCGATCGATCAGAAGCAGGTCCGGGCTGCCATCGAGGAGGCGCTGCGGCCGTTCGAGCAGGGGCAGGCGGGCGGCGAGAACCCGTACGCCATTCAGACCGATCTGCAGCAGATGATGCAGAACCTCGTCGGCATCGTGCGGACGGAGAGTGAGATGTGCCAGGCGCTCGACGCGCTCGCCGGCTTGAAGGCGCGCGCGTCGCACGCCGCGATCACCGGGCATCGCGAGTACAACCCCGGCTGGCACACGGCGCTCGATCTACGGCACCTGCTCACCGTCTCCGAGGCGATCACGCGGTCGGCGCTCGAGCGGAAGGAGAGCCGCGGCGGTCACTTCCGCGACGATTTCCCCCAGAAGGATCCAGCCTTCTCCACCTTCAACATCGTCACGCGCAAGGGGCGCGATGGATCGGTGGAAGTCACGCGCGTGCCGATCCCGGAGATGCCGCCGGAGCTGAAGCAGGTAATCGAGGAGCAGAAGTAGAGGAACATCGATGGCAACGGCGACGTTCAAGGTCTGGCGCAGCGAGGGCAACGCGTACCGCGACTACACGGTCGAGACGGTCCCGGGCATGGTCGTCCTGGATGCGGTGCACCAGATTCAGGCGAAGCAGGCGCCGGACCTCGCGGTCCGCTGGAATTGCAAGGCAGGAAAATGCGGGTCGTGCTCGGCGGAGGTCAACGGCAGCCCGCGCCTGATGTGCATGACGCGCCTCAGCAGCCTCAATCTCGACGCGCCGGTCACCGTCGAGCCGATGCGGACCTTCCCGCTGATCAAGGACCTCGTGACCGACGTCTCCTGGAACTTCCGCGTCAAGAAGGGCATCACGCCGTTCACAGCGCGGCGTCCTGACGCGCCGGACGGCACGTGGCGCATGCGTCAGGCCGACGTCGATCGCGTGCAGGAGTTCCGCAAGTGCATCGAGTGCTTCCTGTGCCAGGACGTCTGCCACATCCTGCGCGACCACAGGATGCACGACGAGTTCATCGGACCACGGTTCCTGACCTACGTGGCAGCGCTCGAGATGAACCCGCTCGACAACGCCGACCGCCTGCCGGAACTGAAAGAGCGCCACGGCGTCGGGCTGTGCAACATCACGCGATGCTGCACGAAAGTCTGTCCCGAGCACATCACCATCACGGAAAATGCGATCATCCCGTTGAAGGAGCGCGTCGTGGATCGGTATTACGATCCGATCAAGAAGCTGCTTCGGGTGATTCGTTCCTGAGGTGAGCCATGCCGCACACGTTCAACCTCAAGCCGCTCTCGAAGGACGCCGTTCCGGCGGCGCTCGCGAAGGCGGAGCGCTATCGTCTCCTCAACGAGCCGGGTGAAGCGGAGAGCATCTGCCTCGACGTCCTGCAGATCGATGACGCGAACCAGGACGCGCTCATCACGATGATCCTGGCCCTCACGGATCAGTTCCCTGAAGAAGCGTCGAAGTCGGCCGCGCGCGCCACGGATCTCGTGCCGCGTCTCACGGACGAGTACGACCGCGCGTACTACGGGGGCATCATCCGCGAGCGCCGCGCGAAGGCCGTCCTCCATCACCAGCGCTACGGCGCCGTCGTCACGGCCATCGACTGGCTCAAAGAGGCGATGGATTGCTACGAGCGGGCGGAGCGCATCCGTCCCGCGCACAACGACGACGCGGTGCTGCGATGGAATACGTGCGCGCGCCTGCTGATGACGCTGCCGGAGATTGAACCGGAACCGTCAGCGCCTGAGCCGATTCAGCTCGAATAGGGCCGCGGACTGACGCGGATCACGCGGAAGACGCCGCTGATACACATACCAGTTCCACCCCGAGGTTCCCCCGTACGGAAACCAACACACGAGCCTGTACGGTCGTCCATTTCGGCCCACGATCTCCGTTGGAGGCTCCTGCGCGCCGGGGAGGCCAAACGTGTGTATCAGCACGAGATCAGGCCGCCCCGCCGTCCAGTCGGATGCGGGGATGTAGGTGAGGCCTCCAAATCCGGCTAGCGTTTCGCTGTAGTACGTCAGCATCAGACGGTTCCGGAAATCGTTGTCTCCGCCGACGGTTGTTGCGCGACCCCCGGCGAGCGCGGCCATTTCATTCACCGCCTGCGCGTAATGGCCGCGGCCGTCGCGCAGGACCGGCCGAAGATGCTGCGCGTTGCCGGCCGCGAACAGCGCGACGAGTGCAAGCGCGCAGATTCGTCCGCGCGGCTCGGTCCAGAGACGCGCGAGCGTCACCGACGCGAGCACGAAGAAGAACGGAAGCAGGACGAAGAAGTACCGCACGTCCAGGAAGCGCGGCGTGTACACGAGGAGCACGGCTCCCGGCGATGCGAAGAGCGCCGCGAAGTACAGCGCCTCATCCCGACGCTCGCGGGCGAGCTGCACGATGCCTCCTGCAATCAACGCGGCGGCACACAGCGCGGCCGCGAGCGCAAGCATGCCTTCCTCAGGCCCGCCCACGCTCATCGCGAGCGCGCGGCGCACCACGTCCGCCGCGTCGAACGGCGGTCCTCCTCCGTAGACGAAGTTCCTGACGTCGATGATGTAGTAGCCCGCCATGAAGACGAGCGGAAACCGGTGAAGGGCGATCCACGAACGCCAGGCCATGTGCCGCCGGATCATGTCCCGTCCAACGGTCCACACCAGGAGCGCGAGGTACACGAAGAGAAAGGTGAGGTGCGACAGAATGCCGAGCGCGCAGCACGCAACGAACGCGAGGCGTCTTCGCCCGCTCGTGACAGGCTGGCGCGCAATCGTGAACGCGGCGACGGCGAACAACGCTGCAGGCGCGTAGCCGCGCGCTTCCGAGGAGTAGACGATCGCGAGAAACGATGCCGCGCAGAGCAGAGCGGCGAACGCGGCCCGGCGGGTTGCCTGAGGTCCTCCTGCCTGCCGCTCCGTCCAGAAGAGCAGCGGTACGAGACCGACGCCCGAGAGCAATGGCAGCACGCGGTACGCCATGGCCGGCGCGTGGGCGCCCATGAGCCTGACGGTCACGAACAGCGCCAGCGTGTTCAGCGCGTGGTTGTTGTCGTGATGAATCGCCGTCAGGATCTCCCACGGCCTCGCGGCGTCGCGCGCGAATGACAGCGACCAGACTTCGTCGAGCCAGAGATCGCCCCGGGCCGCCGCCAGCCGGGTTGCGGCCGCGGCGCAGACGAGCAGCGCGAGCAGCAGGGTGTCCCGGCGGGCATTCCAGGCCATCTCCCACGCTTATCGGCTTGAGCACCGGTTTTCCGCGTAGTCCGGGTAGTCCGCGGCCCCCGTCGTCCGCGGCGGTTGACTGTGGGGACTTCCTGGTCTACAACGCCCCGGTATGTCCCGCCTCCTGCACGTCTCCGCGGTCCTGATCGCGCTCACGCTGACCCTCCGGGCACAGGAGCATCCGCATGCGACCGCTCCCGCGCCGGTCGCGCTGCAGCCGCTCGCGCAGCAGGCGCGCCGGCTCGAGACCACGCTGAAGTTTCTCGGGCAGCCGCTCGGTGCCGCCGATCACCAGGCGCTCGACGAATCCATCGCGATGAGCGAGGAAGCCGACGGCGCCGCGCGTGTGCAGCACGTGCTCGATGCGCACGCGCTGGCGGTGGTCCACATCAACCCGGAGAGCCGCGTCAAAGTCGAGCAGGGCCCGGCGAAGCCCGAATTGGTACAGGGGGGCACGCGTCTGTTCCTGGTGAAGGTGATCAACGAAGCGGGTGTCACCTCGCCGCTGCGCGTCCAGAGCCCGAACAGCGGCCGCGTCTTCGTGCCGTCGCGCAATTCGCCGCGTCCTGAGACGACGCTGACCGAACAGGACGTCCGCGAGCGCTGGGCGGACATCTCGCTCTACGACAAGGCGCCGATGCGCGCCCGGCTCAGCGGCCTCGCGGTCGAATATCTCATCCTGCAGGTCTACAGCCGCGATGCGGGGCAGCGATCCGCGACGATCGCGTTCGATGTCGGGCAGGGGACGCCTGACATCGGCTTCCGCAGCGACATCGACGTTGTCTTTACGGCGCTCCCGTCATATCCGCTGCGCGTGCACGTGCAGGACGAGCACGGACGTCCGACGACGGCAGGGTTCATCATCAAGGACGATCTCGATCGCCTGTATCCCAACCCGTCCAAGCGTCTCGCGCCGGATTTCTTCTTCCAGCCGCAGGTCTACAGGGCCGACGGCGCGGCGATCAATCTCCCGGCAGGGCACTACAGGATCGCGATATCGCGCGGGCCCGAGTACGCGACGGAGACGCGCGAGATCACGATCGGCGGGCCACAGGAGCTGAGCGTCGCGCTGAAGCGATGGATCAATCCGGCGCTCGACGACTGGTACTCCGGCGATCACCACATTCACGCGGCCGGCTGCTCGCATTACGAGAATCCGACCGAAGGCGTGCTGCCCGAGGACATGTGGCCCCAGATCCAGGGCGAAGCGCTCGACGTGGCGTGCATCCTGACGTGGGGACCGTCGTACTACTATCAGAAGCAGTTCTTCACCGGACGCGATCATCCGCTCTCAATGCCCGATCGCCTGATGCACTACGACCTGGAGATCTCCGGCTTCCCGTCGAGCCATGCCGGCCATCTCGTGCTGCTCGGTCTGAAGGATCAGGACTATCCGGGCGCGAAGGTGCTCGAGGAGTGGCCGAGCTGGACGCTGCCGGTGCTGCGCTGGGCGAAAGCGCAGGGGGCGGTCGTTGGTTTCGCGCACTCGGGATGGGGCCTCGAGACGCGCAGCGCCGATCTGCCGAACTACGAGATGCCCGCGTTCGACGGCATCGGCGCCAACGAGTACATCGTCGATGTCACGCAGCCCGACACGGTCGATTTCATTTCCGCCGGCGACACGCCGTACGTGTGGGAGCTGAACATCTGGTACCACACACTGAACGTCGGCTTCAGAACGCGGATCAGCGGCGAGACGGATTTTCCGTGCATCACCGACGACCGCGTCGGGCTCGCACGTTCGTACGCGAAAGTCGATCGTCCCCTGACGTATCGCAAGTGGATCGACGCGATCCGCGCGGGCCGCAACTACGTCTCCGACGGCCGCAGCCATCTGATGGACTTCACGGTTGAGGGATTGGAACTCGGCGCGGGCGATGACGAGGTCCGCGTTGATCGGCCCGGGCGCGTCACGGTGACCGTTCGAGCGGCGGCCAACCTCGACGAGCGCCCGAATCAGGAGATCCGCGCGAAGCGGTACGACGTCACGCCGTACTGGGATCTCGAGCGCGCCCGGATCGGCGACACGCGCGAAGTCCCCGTCGAGATCGTCGTCAACGGCGTGCCGGTGGCGTCGCAACGCCTGCTGGCCGACGGGACGATTCGGACGCTGACGTTCGATGTCGCGATCGATCGGAGCAGCTGGATTGCGGCGCGCATCCTGCCGTCCTCGCACACGAACCCGATTTTCGCCGTCGTCGGCGGGAAGCCGATTCGCGCCTCGCGCCGCAGCGCCGAGTGGTGCCTGGCAGCGGTGAATCAGTGCTGGTCGCAGAAGGCCGCGCAGATCCGTCCCGCCGAGCTGGACGCCGCACGGGCAGCGTATGATCACGCGCGGCAGGTCTATCGCCAGCGGCTCGCGGAAAGCGAACGCTGAGGCTTGCCGCGGCGAAGCCGCGCAGCGGCGAAGGCGGGAAGTCGGAAGCGGAAGTCAATGGGGCCGCAAGTTTGAAAACACTCGCCATTCTGGTCGCGATCGTACTCTCAGCCGGCACATTCACCGCCGCACAGAGACGGACCGTGCCGCGCATCGACTACGCCCGCCAGATCCGGCCGCTCATCGAGCAGCACTGCCTGGAGTGCCACAGCCAGGACAAGCGTAAGGGCGGCCTCTCGCTCGCCACTTACGACGACATCCTCGAAGGCGGCCGCAACGGCGCCATCGTCCGTCCAGGGAACGGCGTCAGGAGCACGCTGATCGATCGGCTCACCGGCAGGCTCGATCCGCAGATGCCGAAGGACGAGGATCCGTTGAGCCGCAGGGAGATCTCGCTGTTCCGGTCCTGGATCGATCAGGGCGCGCGCCTGACCCCCTCGTCGCCTTCAGCGCCGCAGCCGTGGGAAGCGCCGCTCGGCCTCTCACGGCCTGTGCTGCCTGACGCGGCATGGCCGGCATGGACGAGCCCAGTCGACCGGATCGTATCCCGCTACCTCGCGCAGCACCGACAGGGAGAGCCGGCCGTCGTTCCGGACGCGCAGTTCGCGCGGCGCGTGTATCTGGACGTCTGGGGTCTGCTGCCCACGCCAGAAGAACTCGATGCATTCGCGAGTGACACAGCTCCCGATAAACGCACGCGCCTCGTCTCGCAGCTCCTCTCCGATAGCGACAAGTATGCGGAGCACTGGATCACGTTCTGGAACGATCTGCTGCGCAACGAGGATGGCGTCTCGTACTTTTCAGAAACCGCCAGCCGCAAGAGCATCACGCCGTGGCTGCTCTCCGCCCTCGAATCCAATCTTCCGTACGACCAGTTCGTGTCGCAGTTGCTGAATCCCGCCGCACCGGGCGATCCGGACGGCTTCCTGGTCGGCGTGAACTGGCGCGGCGAGACGAGCGCGGCGGTGACGCCGTGGATGCAGGCCGCGCAAGGCTCCGCGCAGGTGTTCCTCGGCGTCAATCTCAAGTGCAACGCCTGCCACGACAGCTTCGTGAGCAAGTGGAAGCTGAAGGACGCGTATGGGCTCGCGGCGTACTTCTCGCCCGATCCGAAGCTGCAGCTCTATCGCTGCGATGTCGCGCAGAACAAGTATGCGGAACCGTCCTTCCTGTTTCCGTCGCTGAGCCGAACGCCCGCCTCCGGGTCGCTGAACGATCGCCGCGCAACGGCGGCGGCAATCTTCACCGATCGGCGCATGGGCCGCATGCCGCGGACGCTCGTCAATCGGATCTGGATGCGCCTGCTCGGCCACGGGATCGTCGCCAACCCTGACGAAATGGATGGACGCCCCTGGAGTCCGACGCTGCTCGATTGGCTGGCCGCCGACTTCGTCGATCATGGCTACGACATCAAGCGGCTGATTCGGACGATCCTGACGACACAGGCGTATCAGATGCCATCTGTCGCGCGTGCCGGGGACGCGACGGCCCGGAGGTACGTCTTCGCCGGACCCGAGGTCCGCCGCATGACAGCGGAGCAGTTTGCTGACGCGATCGGATCGATCACCGGCGAGTGGGACGTCCATCCACGCCGCCAGCCGACGCCTGCGGCGTCGCGCGGCGGACCGGCGCCGTCGATGCCCGCCACATCCGGCGCGTACGGCCGCGAATGGCGCGCCGCATCCAGCACGCTCACGCGCGCGCTCGGCCGTCCCATTCGCGATCAGGTGATCTCGTTCCGCGGCGCGGAATCGACGACCCCGCAGGCGCTCGAGCTGGTGAACGGCGCAATCCTCACGCGCTGGCTCGAGCGCGCGTCGAAGCGGATGCTCGGCAAACTGCCGCCAGAGCCGCTCAGCCTCTACAACCGCACCGTCGAAGGACGGAACGCGTCCGAGAGCGCATTCGACGTCGACGTGTCACAGGCGAAGCGCCTCTGGTTGATCGTGCAGGAGAACGGATCGAACGTGCCGGAGGTCATCCAGCCTGTCTGGGCGGGCGCGGAGCTCGTCGGTCCGTCGGGCGCGACGCCGCTCTCGTCCCTGGAGCCGCAGGATCCGTCCGGGATTCGCGCGGGTTCGGATCCGATCGCGATCGCCGGCACGAACGGAAGCGGCGTGCGCGTGAAGAACCCGTCCGTGCTCGTGTACGACATCGAGGGCAAGGGGTACACGCGCTTCCGCGGTGTGATCGGGATCGAGAACCGCACGAGCGACATCGGATCGACACTGAATCCCCAGATTCGCTTCTACGTGTTCGACGCCGCGCCGGACATGGATCGGCTGCTGCCGCCATCTTCGGAGACGCCGATGCCATCGCCCCCGACGCTGACGAGCGTGCGCGCGGTCGTGGACCGTCTCTTCGTTCACGCGCTCGGCCGCGAACCGTCGGCAGAGGAGCGGGACATCGCGGAGGCCGCGCTGCGCAATCCATCGCGCGGTGACGAGCCGTCAGCGGACGGCCTTGCGGATCTGTTGTGGGCGCTGGTGATGAAGCCGGAATTCCAGTTGATCTACTGAGAGCGAGCGGGGGTGGGGCCCCGCGAGAGTTGAGGATGCTATGACACGCGAAGAGCAGCAGATGTACGCGCGCGTGAGCCGGCGCGGGTTCATGGGCGCCACCGCCGCGGCCACGATCGCAGCGCTGGCCGGACGCGAGCCGCTTCTCGCGCAGACGCAAGAGAAGCCCGTGGCGACCGCCGACGCGATGATCGTCCTCTGGATGGCGGGCGGGATGGCGCAGACGGAGACGTTCGATCCCAAGCGCTACACGCCGTACGCACCAGGCGTGCGCGTGGAGCAGGTGCTCAGCACCTTCCCGGCAATCCCGACCGCTGTCGACGGCATCCAGTTCACACAAGGTCTGGAGCAGATCGCGAGCGTCATGGATCGCGGTGCGGTGATCCGCACGTTCAATGCTGCCGATCTCGGGTTCATCCTGCACTCGCGACACCAATATCACTGGCATACGGGGTACGTGCCGCCCCAGCCGATGGCAATGCCGCACATCGGCGCGGTGATCTCGAAAACGCTCGGGCCGAAGAATCCGGATGTGCCCGCGTTCATCGCGATCGGCCAGACCGTGGAAGGGCCTGGCGAGATCGCCACGCTGAAGGCGTTCCACACGGCGGGCTTTCTCGGATCGGAGCACGGGCCATTCCTCATCGTCGATCCGCAGGATGCGGCGTCGGCGGTCCGGCCGCCGAAGGCGTTGGGCGAGCGGCGATTCCAGAGCCGTCGTCAGCTGTTCGAGACGCTGCTCGCACAAGAGCCGGTGTATCAGTATGGCGGTGACTTCCAGCGCGAATCGCTCGTCAAGTCGCTCGACGCCGCGGATCGGCTGCTCCGCTCGCCCTCCGCGAAGGCCTTCGATCTCTCGCTCGAGCCGAAGGCGGCGTTCGACGCGTACAACACAGGCCGCTTCGGCCAGGGCTGCCTGCTCGCGCGAAGGCTCGTCGAAGCCGGCGCACGGTACGTCGAGGTGACGTCGGAGTACATCCCGTTCGTGTACTGGGACAGTCACGAGAACGGCCACGAGCGCGCGGTTGCGATGAAGAAGCTGATCGATGCGCCTGTCGCGCAACTCGTTCGCGACCTCGACGAGCGCGGTCTGCTCGACCGCACCCTTGTCGTCCTCGCCAGCGAGTTCGGCCGCGACGCGATGACCGAGGGAAAGGTCGGAAAGGAAGTCAAGGATCAGGCGATCAACATCCCGGACGTCATGAGCGAGCCGCGCCACTACGGCATGCATCGCCACTTCACGGCCGCCGGGTCGATCCTGCTGTTCGGCGGCGGCATCAAGAAGGGTTTCGTCTACGGCCGCACCGCCGACGAGCGTCCCTGCACGACGATCGAAAACCCCGTCATCGTCCAGGACCTGCACGCAACGATGTATCGGGCGATGGGGATTGCGGCGGACACGTCGTACATCGTGGAACGGCGGCCGGTGTTCGTGACGAAGGACGGGAAGGGAAAGGTCATCCGTGAGCTGTTCGCGTAGAGAATTCCTGAAAACCGCCGCCGCTGCGCCGCTTCTGCTCGGCACGCAGGACAAGGCCGGAACGCGTGCGCCGGTGCTCGGGCGCGGCGAGCTCACGTACGAAGCCATCCACGACTGGGGCGCGCTGCCGGCGCGAATTCGCTGGGGCAACACGCATGGGGTCGTCGAGGATTCGCAGGGGAACATCTACGTGCACCACACGGTGCACGCGACGAGCGAGAGCGCCGACTCGATGGTCGTCTTCGACCGCGACGGCCGCTTCGTGCGCTCGTGGGGACGGCAGTTCCGCGGCGTCGCGCACGGGCTCCACATCCGGAAGGAGGGCAGCGACGAGTTCCTCTACCTGACCGTCAATGCCGCGAACCCGCGCCTCACGCCGGCGCCCGAGATGCAGGCGGTCGTGGTCAAGGCCACGCCGCGCGGTGAGATCGTCTGGACGATTCGGGGCGCGCCCGACATTCCGGAGTACAAGGCCGCGGCCGACGGCTCGCCCGCCCGCTACAATCCCACCAACATCGCCATCGCGCCGAACGGCGATCTGTACGTGGCCGATGGATATGGTTCCTACTTCGTCAACCAGTACAACAGCCGCGGGGAATACATCCGCACGTTCGGCGGGAAAGGATCCGAGCCGGGCCAGCTGAACGAGCCGCACGGCATCTGGATGGACACGCGCGGGCCGGATCCAGTCCTCGTTGTCGCGGATCGGCGCAACAATCGCCTGCAGCGGTTCACGCCCGATGGGCGGCACATCGATTTCGTCACAGGGTTCCGGCTGCCGTGCCACTTCGACGAGCAGCACGGGACGGTGGTGATTCCGGACCTTCAGGGACGCGTGACGCTGATCGGCCGCAACGATCAGATTATCGAGCACCTCGGCGACTCGAACCCCGCGAACTGGAACAACCCGCTGCGCACGCAGCCGCGCGACGCCTTCATCCCGGGTCAGTTCATCTGTCCGCACGGCGCCTGTTTCGATCACGACGGCAACATTTTCGTCGTGGAATGGGTGGAAGTCGGGCGCGTCACGAAGCTCCGGAGAGTGTAGACATGACACGAACGTTGTCCTGCTCTCTCATCGTGTGCCTGCTGGCGTGGGCGTCGCTCACCTTGGATGGGGCTCGTTCTGAGGAGCTCGGCGTGTTCACCGACAGTACCGACGTGGGAACGGCGTCGACGATCGGGCCGGGCAGCGCGGCGTTCGATCCGGCGACGAGGGTCTACACGATCTCCGGCGGCGGCGAGAACATGTGGGGAACGGCGGATCACTTTCACTACGTCTGGAAGAAGGTGAGCGGAGATCTGCGGCTCGCGGCGACGATCGCGTTCACCGGCACGAAGCCGTCTGATAGTCCACCCGAAGGTCACCGGAAGGCGTGTCTCGTCATCCGCCAGACGCTCGATCCGGATTCCGTCTATGCCGATGCGGCACTGCACGGTGACGGTCTGACGGCGCTGCAGTATCGGGATGCGAGAGGCGCCATCACGCGCGAGGTCCGCGCGGACGTGACGGCGCCAAGGCGCTTGCGCCTCGAGAAACGCGGCAACGACATTTCGATGTGGGTGGCACCCGAAGGAGGCGAGCTCAGGCCGGCAGGAACGCCCGTGAACGTCGAGTTCGCGGGCGAGTACTATGTCGGCCTCGGCGTCTGCGCGCACAGTACGGCGCGCCTGGAGACGGCGACGTTTTCGGACGTGGTCCTCGAGACGCCGCAGGTGAAGACCGTAAACAGGTGAAGACCGTAAATGTGAAGGACCAACGCTGAACGATGCCGTACACCGTTACGAAGGATCTGATTCTGCCTGCGACCGTGACCGGCTCCTGGCCGCGTCCACGGTGGTTCGACGCCAGCATGTGGGGCAAACCGCTCGATACCTGCATGATGGACGTACGCTTCCGCGAGAAGTTCGAGGACGCGCTCGCGGTCGTCATCAGCGACGAGGAGCGCGCCGGGCTCGACGTCCTCACCCACGGGGATTTTCACTGCGACGAGGATTTCGCAGGACGCAACTGGCATCACTATCCGCTCCAGCGCTGGACGGGGTTCGAAGGGGACTACCTGCAGTCCGAAGAAACCCGCAGCCCGTGGCTGCGGTATCCACCCGGCACGCTGCTCAACGAGATCTACACGGCGTGGCGATGGCCGCGCGTGACGGGCAAGGTCGAGCACCGTCCGCTCGACTACCCCAAGATCTGGCGCATCGCGCAGAGCAAGTCCCGTCGTCCGGTCCGGTTCGGCACGTGCTGCTCGCAGGTGATGGGGCTCTTCCTGGATATCTACACGGACAAGTACAAGGACAACCGCGAGGTCGTCTGGGACATGGCGGTCGCCATGAACGCCGAGCTGCGCGCGCTCAGGGACGCCGGCTGCCGCTGCATCCAGATAGAGGAGCCGACGCTGCATTTCATGGCCAACACGTACGGCGCGAAGCACGAGAACGTGAAGTTCATGGTCGAGTGCTACAACCGCGAGGTCCAGGGGCTCGACGATGTGGAGATCTGGATCCATACGTGCTGGGGGAACCCGAACATGCAGCGCGTCATGGAGGACACGAGCTACAAGGCCTCGTTCGAGCTCTATCTGAACGAGCTGCGCGGCGACGTGTGGACGATTGAGACGCGCGACCGCGGGTTCAAGGACATCGAGCTCTTCGGCTCCCTGAAAGGAAAGCTTCCAAAGAAGATCTGTATCGGCGCCGTCAGCCACCGATCGCTGCAGGCCGACAGGCCCGAGGACGTCGCCGACGCCATTCGCACGGCGCTGAAGCACATCGCGCCCGAACAGCTCGTCGTCTCGAGCGACTGCGGGTTCGGACGCCAGGGCTGCAACCGCGAAATCGCCTTCTACAAAGCGGCCGCGATCGCGCAGGGCTGCAATATCGTGCGTCAGGAGCTTGGCGTGAAGCCGAGCTACGTCCCTGCGGCGGATCCGGGTCTGCAGATCGACATCGTTCCGAAGACGGCGGTGCGATGAAACGCTCGCGGCTGGATTCGTGGTCGCAGACGTTCCTCGCGGTCGCGCTTCTCGTGGCTGTGGGGGCGGGATGGTGGTCGGCGCGGCGCACGGCCGCGCAGAGTGCCGCGCCCACGCAGTCATCCGGTTCGCCCGCCCGACACGTATCGGAGACCGAGCGTGAATTGGATCGTTACAAGCAGCGCTACGGTCCGGATCACTACTCGCAGGGCGTGGAGGAGTGGCTGATCCGCGACTACGTTCAGGATCGCCGCGATGGGTTTTTCGTCGACGTCGGCGCGAATCACTACAAGAACGCGAGCAAGACGTATTACCTCGAATCGACGCTTGGCTGGTCGGGGCTCGCGATCGAGCCGCAGCAGGAGCTTGGCGCCGACTACGCGAAGTTCCGCCCGCGCACGAAGTTCCTGCCGTTCTTCGTCTCGGACGTGTCGCACGACACGGCGAAGTTCTACATCCTCAGCCGCGGCTCGCAGATCGCTTCGTCGGATCCCGAATTCGTGAAGGCGTGGGGCACGCCCGGCGAAGTGCGGAGCGTGCCAACGATCACGATGAACGACCTGCTCGACACAGAACGCGTCAAGCGGATTGACTTCCTGTCGATGGATATCGAGCTGCACGAGCCGCAGGCGCTCAAGGGGTTCGACATCGATCGCTTCAAGCCTGCATTCGTTTGCATTGAAGCGCTGTTGCCGGTCCGACAGCCGATCCTCGACTACTTCACCCGGCACGGCTACGTCCTCGTCGGCAAGTATCTGTGGCTCGACGAGGAGGATCTCTACTTCGCACCGCTCGCCGCGAAGCCGCAGTCCTGAGCCGCTGTCACGACGAATCACGCAGAGGCCGCAGGGGAGCAGAGGCCGCTAACCTACTTCCGGCGAGGGCCAGAACTGACAGCATCGCGCGCTCTGCACCTCCGCGTGCTCAGCGTGAGATCGTCGTGTCGCGTGTTCGCTGCGCGCCCTCAGCTCCACGCCTCTCGCAGAAACCGGACGAAGTTTCCGTGCGCGATGCCCTCGATGTCCGCCGCGCTGTAGCCGCGGGCGGCGAGCAGGTCCGGGAGGCGCGCGAGATCGGCGATCGTCTGAACGTCGGCCGGGCATTGCTCGCGGCCGAAGGCGCCGTCGAGATCGGAGCCGATGCCGCAGTGGCGGGCGTTGCCGGCGAGCTGACAGATGTGGTCGATGTGATTGAGGACGGTGTCCAGCGTGACGCCCGCTTCCTCGGGCGTCGTCTCGCCGCGGACCCACCCCGGCGCCAGCATCCATGCGTCGAACGCGGCCCCGATGACGGCGCCGCGATCGATCAGCTCGCGGATCTGATCGTCCGAGAACTGGCGGTTGTGCGCGACGAGCGCACGGCAGTTCGAGTGGCTCGCCCACACGCGCCCCTGGAAGTGATCGAGCGCTTCCCGGAAGCTGTCGTCGCAGAGGTGCGTGGCGTCGAGGATGATGCCGAGGCGCTCCATCTCGCGCAGCAGCTCGCGTCCCGGCGCGCCGATGCCGCCGGACGCATTCGTGCCCTGCGCGTAGACGCCCGGCCCATAGTGCGCGGGGCCGACCGCCCGCAGCCCCTGTTGGTACGCGCGCTCGAGGTGCTGGAGCGTGACGATTGAATCCGCCCCCTCGAGACTGAGGACGTAGCCAATCGGCGCGTGCTGGGAGCTGTGCCCCGTCCACGCATCCAGGTGCCGATCGAGACCCGCACGATCGCGAATCTGCACCAGCTCCCCGCGTTCTTCCATCGCGCGGTACCAGGCGAGCTGCGCCTGCGTCATCGCCCACGCCTGCTCCGGCGAGTGCCAGCCGGGCAGCGGGTTGTCCGGGGCGACGTAGCGCGCGATCTGCGTCGCGACGCAGACGCCGATGTTGCCTCGCCGCATCTCCTCGAACGAGATCGTGCCGCGGCCGCGGTCGGGCCTGTCCGTCAGGCCGCGTTCGCGCGCGCGGATCTCGTCGATCGGGCGCGTGTAGTCGCGGTTCCATTCGATCGCGTTCATCGCGAGATCGAGGTGCGCATCCATGATCAGTAGATCCGTCATCGCACCACCATGCCGAGGACCAGGACGCCGCCGAGCGCCGCGGCCGAGACGATCGTTTCCATCAGCGTCCAGGTCACGAGCGTCTCCGCGACCGTCATGTTGAAGTACTCCTTCACCAGCCAGAACCCTCCATCATTGACGTGCGACGCGATCAAGGACCCTGCCCCAATCGACACGACCAGCAGCTCGCGATTCAGGTGCGGCGCGGCTGCGGCCATCGGGGCCATGATGCTCGCCGCCGTGATCACGGCGACGGTCGCCGATCCAACCGACAGCCGCAGCAGCGCCGCGATGATCCAGCCGAGGACCATCGGCGAAAGCTGCATCCGTCCAACCGCCTGAGTGATGGCCGTGTCGGCATGCGCGGCAACCAGCACGCGGCCGAACCCGCCTCCCGCGCCGACCACCAGCAGCACGCCCGCGATTGGCGGCAGCGATTCCTCCGCGAACTGCAGAATCCGCCGCCGGTCGAAGCCGCACGCGATCCCGAGCGTATACATCGAGACCAGCGTCGCGATCAGCATCGCGACCAGAGGGTCACCGACAAATGCTATCGCGCGCCGCAGCCCCGTGTCAGGCATGACCGCCTGCGCCAGCGAGGCGAGCATCATGAGCAGCACCGGCAGCAGGATCGTGAACAGCGTGACGCCCAGCGAAGGAGGCGTGGCTGCGGCCGTGCGTCCGGCGAACTGCTCGGCAATCCCGCCGAGCGCGACACGAACGTGTCGACTGATGATCCCTCCGAACAGCGGTCCCGCGATCACGGCGACCGGCGCGCCGACGATCAGCGAATAGAACAGCGTGCGGCCCGGATCGGCACCGAGCCGCTCCAGCGCGGCGAGAGCCCCTGGATGCGGCGGTACGAGCCCGTGGGTGACCGAGAGTCCCGCCACGAGGGGGATCCCCAGCCACAGCAGCGGCCGTCCCGTGTCGCGCGCGAGCGTGAAGAGCACGGGCGCGAGCAGAACGAGGCCCACCTGAAAGAAGACGGGAAGTCCGACGATGAAGGCGGAGAGGAGGAGCGCCCAGTCGAGACGCCGCTCGCCGAGCGCGGAGGTCAGCGCGTCTGAGACGACCACCGCGCCGCCCGACTCCGCCAGCAGTTTCCCGATCACCGTGCCCAGCCCGATCACCATCGCCGTGAATCCGAGCGTGTCGCCCATGCCTTGTGCGAACGCACGCGGGATCTGTGCGATCGGCATGCCCGCCGCGATCCCCACGAGGACCGATCCGGCGGCCAGCGCGACGAACGCCGGAATCCGAACCCAGGTAATGAGAAGGACGATGAGGGCGACGCCGGCGAACGCGATGGTGAGGATCGAGGCGGCGTTGACAGCGGGCACGCGCGGGTACTGTATCTCGAATCCCCAATCCCGAATCCCGAATCCCGAATCCCGAATCCCGAATCCGCGACCTCCTCGCTGATGTCACAATGACACTCGATGCCTGAATTGTTCGCGGCAAGCCCCACACCCCTTCGCCACGACGGACGCCTCGACGAGGCGATGCTCGAGCGGCTGCTGCAGTTCGTGCTCGACGCCGGGGTGGACGGCGTCTGCATCGGCGGAGCGACCAGTGAGTATCCGCATTTCGAGACAGCGGAGCGCAAGGCGCTGATCAGGCGTGTGTCAT
>JAICSD010000559.1 GCA_025937075.1 Vicinamibacteria bacterium
GAGAATCCGCGCGCCTTCGCCGCAGCACAGCCGCAGCCCGGCGCGCAGCCGACGAGCGCTGTGGCGACAAACGCCACACCGAGCACGACGACGAACAACGGTGTGACGTCGTCGGAGCTCATGCCCGCCGGGACGCCGGTCGCCGACTCGACGCCCGGACGCGCCAACGCGAGCAGCGGCGCCGTCTCGGCGTATCGCTCCGCGACGGGCGCGCGTCCGTCCGGTGCGATTCCGGAGCGCGAGTCCGTCGACAGCACCGCGATCTCGAGCGTCGCGTCGATGCTCGCCGATCCTATCAGCGGATTGCCGGACACGCTGACGTTCAAGGAGTACCCGTATCACGTCTCGTTCGAGCCGGATTACATCTCGGGCGGCACCGTCGGCGTGTCGACTGGTGGCGGCTTCGGCACCCAGTACGGCGGCGGGACGACGCTCGTCTTCGGCGATCTCACCGGTGATCACCAGATCGCGGTGGGCGGCGGTGTCTCCGGACGCATCCAGGACGCGAGCTTCCTGTTCGACTACCTGAACATGAGCCACCGGTGGCAGTACCTCACCGGGATCTCGCAGGACGTCGCGTACCTCGGCCTGGGTGTGGACCCGCAGACGGACCAGAACGGGAATCTCACGCGGCTCAGCTACGTGTACGAGCGCTACGTCTTCCGCACGGCGACGTTCTCGACCGCGTATCCGTTCAATCGGTTCACGCGCGTGGAGTTCGGTGTGCAGGCGTCGGCCATCGGGCGTGGCCTCGTGATGCAGAACTACGACATCGCGGGCAACACCGTGTACAACGTCTCGATGACGAACGGCGAGAACCTCGGGACGCTGTCGTTCGTGTCGCCGCTCGTCGCCTTCGTGTCGGACAACTCCCTCTGGGGACTCACGGGGCCCATCAGTGGACGACGGATGCGATTCAGCGTGTCGCCCTCGCTCGGCAACATCCGCATCGTGAACTATCTCGCGGATTACCGGCGCTACGATCCCGTCATCTTCAACACGCTCACCTTCGCGACGCGCGCCCTGTTCACGGCATACACGGGGCGAGACGCCTGGCAGTTCGAGCAGTACGTCGGGAGTCCCGATCTGGTGCGCGGCTACGACCAGATGTCGTTCTATGGCGGCTATTCGTGCCAGTCGTACCTCGGCAGCAACGCCAGCGGGTACGGCAACGCCTGCACGACACCGCAGCTCGCCGGCACGCACGCACTCGTCCTGAACGAGGAGCTGCGCTTCCCCATCATCCGTCGCTTCGACCTGGGCTCGTTCCCCATCGGGCTCCCGCCGGTGGATGGCGCGATCTTCTACGATGCGGGGCTCGCATGGAATCCGGGACAGGCCGTGCGGCTCGCCAGGCCCGGCGGGTTTGATCCCAATACCTCGCCCGACACGGTGCGCTATTTCATGCGCAGCTACGGCGCGAGCATTCGCCTCAATCTCTTCAACCTGGCCGTGCTGCGCTGGGACGTCGCGCGCCCGCTCGACCGCCCCAACTACAAGCGCTTCAACTGGACCTTCTCGATTGGCGTGAACTACTGAGATCCCGCGGAAGTTTCCCGGGCACTTTGCCGGGAGCTTTCCGCGGGCGCTTCACTGCGTCTTCCGGC
>JAICSD010000205.1 GCA_025937075.1 Vicinamibacteria bacterium
CCTTCACGTCGACAGTGATCTTGCGCGACAAGTCGCCGCGCGCCACCGCCGTGGTGACCTCGGCGATGTTTCGAACCTGGGTGGTGAGGTTCGCCGCCAGCAGGTTGACGTTGTCGGTAAGGTCCTTCCAGGTGCCGGCGACGCCAGGCACGATCGCCTGGCCACCGAGCTTGCCGTCGGTGCCGACCTCGCGCGCAACCCGGGTGACTTCCGAAGCAAACGAGCGAAGTTGGTCGACCATCGTGTTGATGGCTTCCTTGAGCTGCAGGATCTCGCCGCGGACGTCGACGGTGATCTTCTTCGAGAGGTCGCCGTTGGCAACCGCGATGGTCACGTCGGCGATGTTCCTGACCTGCGCGGTGAGGTTGCCGGCCATCTGGTTGACCGACTCCGTCAGCTCCTTCCAGACGCCCGACACGCCTTTCACCTGCGCCTGCCCGCCCAGCTTGCCTTCGGTCCCGACCTCGCGCGCGACGCGCGTGACCTCGGAGGTGAAGACCGAGAGCTGGTCGATCATCTTGTTCACGAGCTTCGCGGATCGCAGGAACTCGCCTTCGAGCGGACGGCCGTCCACCTCCAGCGCCATCGCCTGCCCGAGGTCGCCCTTCGCCACCGCGCCAACCGCGCGCGTCACCTCGGTCGTCGGCCACACGAGGTCGTCGATCAGCATGTTGATCGCGGCGACCTCGTCGGCCCAGCGGCCCGCGACGCCCGGCACCGACATGCGCTGTTTGAGCTTGCCTTCCTTGCCGACCGATCGCGACACGCGCTCCGTCTCGCGCGCGCGCCGCTCGCTCACCGCGACGATCTCGTTGAACGTGTCCGCGATCTTCCCTTCGATGCCGATCAGATCCGACGGGAGCCGCACGCCGAACTCGCCGTCGCGAAACGCCAGCATCGCCGAGAGCAGGTGGCGCGAGAACGCGTTCGCTTCAGGTGTGGCCGTGCCCAGCCCGGTGTTGGAAATCGGATCGAGTGCGTCGGGGATCCGGGTGACGTCCATACATGGCTCCCTGGTGGGGTGACGAAGGTCGGCGGCGTGGCATCACATCGCACGTATACGTGTGTGTCAAGTCCGATGCGCTCGTGTAGCGGTTTGCGACGTGAAGCCCCGTGCTCGTCGCTCGTATTCTGTGGTGAAAGCAAGAAGATAGCCAGCTCTACCGTTGCGTAATTTCGATGCGTGTGCGGCCTCCGCACGCAGCGTCGATGCTTCGTCTAATCGCTCGCGTTCATTACAATGGCGCGCGGGAATGGATCCAGGCCGGCCCGAAGAACTTCCAGGCGAGCTCCGCGCGTTTCTTCATAGCTGCATCGAATCGATCAACCAGGTCGAACTGCTGATGATGCTGCGCGGATCGGAGCGCTGGCGCACCACGCGTGACGTCGCCGCCGATCTGCACGTGCCGGTGGCGGTCGCCCGGAGGGACCTCGAGACGCTGGCCGCCCGCGGACTGCTCGAGGTTTCCGTCGGGTCGGAGATCGAGTACCGCTATCGCCCGAAGACCGCCGACCTCGCGAAATACGGCGATCTGCTGGCGCAGCACTACGTGACGGGGCGGCATCTCATCTTCGCGTTCGTGTCGACGCGATCGCGGCTCGCGATGAAGCGGTTCGCCGACGCGTTCAAGCTGCGTGACGGGGAGTAGGCCATGGCAACCAGCGTGTACGTCCTGTGCATGGTCACGAGCGCGTTCTGCGCGGCGCTGCTGTTCCGCGAGTACCGGCGGACGTCCGCGCGGCTCCTGTTGTGGAGCAGCCTGTCGTTCGTCGGATGGGCGCTGAACAATGCGTTCGTGTTCATGGACCTCGTCGTGTTTCCGAACATCGATTTCTCGGTGACGCGGACGGCGGCATCGCTCGTCGCGGTCACGCTGATGCTCTACGGCCTGGTGTGGGACGCCACCTGATATGAACACGTTCCTGCAGGGCAGTATCGCAATGGGGTGCGGGATCGCCGGCCTGTTCTTCCTGCGCTTCTGGCGGGACGCGCGCGATCGCCTGTTTCTGCTGTTCGCGCTCGCGTTCTGGCTGCTCGGCGTCAGCTACGTGTTCCTCGGCGTCATCTCGTTCGCGACGGACTGGCGGGTGTACGTGTTCCTCGTGCGGCTGATCGCGTACTGTCTGATCCTGTATGGGATTTTCGAGAAGAACAGAAAGTAGTTCCGACTGAGATCACGGCCGACCGCTGTAGCGAATGACCTCGACATCGGACATCGCGATCAGTCCCTCGCTGACCATCCGCTCGATGGTCGGCAGGAACGCGGCGATCTTCTCGGCGGTGTCGATCAGGCACACGACGATCGGCAGGTCCGCCGACGTCAGGAGACGTTTGCGGTGGATGCGGCTGCTCGCGCCGTAGCCTTCGATCCCGCGGTAGACGGTCGCCCCGGCGAGATCCTGCCGGCGCGCCTCCTCGACGATCGCGTCGTGCAGCGGCCTCCCCTCCCACCGATCGTCCTCGCCGAAATGAATGCGGACCATGCGCGCCTGTCCGGTGAGGCTCATCGTCCCTGCTCCGCCGCCTGCGACGGCTGCAGCCGATGCGTGTACTTGATGACGTCCACGTCGGACAGCACGACGAGGCCGTCGCCGAGCATCTGCTCGAGGACCGGCAGGTAGGCGCGGATCTTCGCTTCCTCGTCGACGACCGATACCATCACCGGCAGATCGCTCGACAGGCTCATGCGCTTTTCCTTGTGCAGCCGGCTGTTCGCGCCGTAGCCGGCGATGCCGCGATAGACGGTCGCCCCCGCGATGTCGTGCGCCCTGAGGCTCTCGACGATCGCGTCCTGAAGCCGCTTGCCGCGCCAGCGATCCTGCTCGCCCAGGAAGATCCGCATCAGCTTCGCCTTTCCCTTCAGCGCCGCCGGGGCGACCGTGGCGGCGGTCTTCGCGCCAGCGGCTTTGACGATTGTCGTGTCCTGGACTTCCACCAGCCCGTCCTCGACGATCTGCAGGAGCTTCGGCAGAATCTCGTCCACCCTCGCGGCCTCCTCGACGAACTCGATCTTGACCGGCAGATCGAGGCTCGTGTCGACGAACCGTTCCATATGGAGCTGATGATCCGATCCGAAGCCAGCGGCGCCGCGGGTAACCGTTGCGCCGGACACGTGGTGATAGAAGAGGTAATTGAGCACGGCCATGTAGACCGGCTCGTGCCGGTGGCGTGCGGCCTCGCCGACGTAGATCGTGACCTTCTTCGCGGGTCCGTGCTGCAGCATGCTCACCCTTCTTACATCAGGCGGCCGATCATGATGCCCAGCCACAGCGCTGCGTAGCCGGCGATCACGCTTCCGATCACGTTCGCGCCGGCGGCCAGCCAGGTGCCCTCCACAACCGCGCGATACGTCTCGAGCTCGAACGTCGAGAACGTCGTGTATGCGCCGACGAAGCCGATCGGCACGAGGAAGCGCCAGTTCTGATGCGCAGCGATCCGCTCGGTGAGCAGCGCCGTCGCGCAGCCCATCACGAAACACCCGGTGATGTTCACCACGAACGTGCCCCACGGAAACACGGACGGGAGACGCGACTGGATCGCGGCACCGACCTGATACCTCGCGATCGCGCCAACCGCGCCTCCGAGGGCGATCAGAACGTAGCGCACTCAGCCTCCTGTCCCGCGCGTCGAACCTATCGCGGCCAGCCGCTCTGCGGGAGTCCCGGCGTCAGCTCGAGCGCGTTCTCGAAGTACAGCTTTTTCAGCACCGCATCGGGCAAATCGATCCCGTACAGCTTCCAGAAGGCATGGTAGTTCCGGTAGTAGTCGAAGTACTCGTCCCTCGTCTCGAACACGCGCCAGTAGTACGGATACTCCTCAGGCTGGAACGAGTCCTTCCCGAACAGCAGGCGGTCCTGATACTTCACGAAGAAATCGTGCGCCGCGTGCGGCTGCCGTCCGATGTCGTACAGAACAGCGCCGACCTCCGTGTAGACGTTCGGCATCGTGTCCAGCATGCGCCCGAGCCGCGCGAGATCGTTCGCGTGCCATCCCATGTGCGCCGCGACGAACGTCGTGTTCGGATGTTTGCGGAACAGCCGATCCCGCTCCGTCATCAGCTCCTCGAAGCGTGGGAACTCGCCCGCGGGATAGCGTCGATCCGTGAAGAGCGCGAGCTCCAGCCAGCGCTCGTTGTGGTAGTCGATGGGCTCGAAGAACTCGGCCGGATCGGCGGTGTGGATGAACACCGGAATCTTCAGGCGCGCGCACGCCTCCCAGAACGGATCCAGATCCGCGTCGTCGATGTGCAGGCGCGTGCCGTCCGCTTTCTTGGTCCGCAGCCCGAAGCCCTTGCCGATTTCGCCGATGCCGACGGCGCCTGCCTTCAGGTCCGCCTCGAGCTGCTGAATCGCTTTCTCCGCCCATCCGGGTCCGACGTTGGACAAGTTCACGCCGGCGAGCACGCGGACGCGATCCTTCTGCGGACTGTTCCTGATCGCCTCGAGCGTGCGCGTCAGCCGATCGCCTGACGCGTTGTCGGCGCTCACCATCACGCGGACGTTCAGCGCATCGAGCGAGGCCGCGAGCGACGCCAGCCCTTCGCTCGACATCACCAACTGACCGGGATGACCGTGGAAGTCGATCGCCGGGAACTTCGCCTTGGGCACCGGGTGCGCCGCGGTCACGAGTGTCGACTTCGGCCGGTAGTCGACAATGCTGGGTGCCGGGAATTCGGGTGCCTGACAACGCTCGGGCCGGATCTCCGCCATGCCCGACGGGCATTCCTCCCCGGCCGGGATCGGCACGCCGCGGCCGCCCCGCCCTCCCTGACGGCCGAAGCCGCCGGGCGGCCCGGTCGGCGTGGCGGGCTGCTGGGCGGACGGCGTGGTCGCGAGCATCGCGCCGAGCGCAACAGCAAACACGGGCGCAAGCGCTCTCAGATGACGGGCGTGGATTGTCATGTGGGTGGGAATACTTTAACAGGCTGCTGAAGAGTTGCCGAGGATGGAGCTACGCCGTATTGACTTCTTACACCGCGCTGGAAGAGCCGGTCACGATTCGCCTCGGAGGTACTGGCCGTCCGTGCCTCGCCGGAGGCGTCCCTCACGCACGAGGTCGTCGAGCACGATCTCGCAGGTCCGCTTTCTGAGGCCGAAGAGCCGGGCTGCCTGCTCGATTCGAAGCGACAACCCCGGCATTTCCTGGTAACAGCCGAGAATACGGGCGACAAGCTCGGCTCGCCGGGGTTCGCCGTGGACGCCGTCGCGTGTGCGATGCCGCCGTTCAGGCATGCCGAGCCGGAACCGCATGCTTGGGCAAATGCACTGACGATGCCGGGTGGGCGTCAGTGCCCCACGTATGCCTTCTCTCCGGCCAGGATCTTCACCGCCGGGTGGTTCTCAGGCAGCGGCACCGGACAGGTCGTCAGCGGGTTGAACGCGCAGGGCGGATTGTAGGCCTCGTTGAAATCCAGCACCGTCTTGTCGTCTTTTCCGAGATCCGCGTAGAGGAAGCGCGCGGTCTCGTACGTCTCGTGTCCGCTCGACACGTCGCGGAACACGAAGTAGAGGCGCCCGGGACGCGTGGTGAACGGGCGGAGGCGCAGCGTCTGCCCTGACAGGCTGAATTCGACGACCCCTTCGGTCGTGTACTCGTCGACGTCGCCGTATGTGTTCACGACCTTGACTCGCTGCGGCTGGGGATCGCGGATGAACCTTCCGATGACGCGGTACTGCGCGTCGACCGGAAACCAGGTGAAGCCGGCAAACGCATTCGCCAGCGGCCCGTCCGGATCGCGCACACGAATCGCGTGCCGCGAGCCGGTGTTGTGCACGACGAGCCGCACCTTGCCGACGACGAGCTCTTCGGCGTCGCGCTGCGAGTCGTCACGCATCTCTACAGACCCGGTAAGCGGCTTATCGTTCAACTGCACCGGTGCGCCGGGCGCGGGGTCGAAACGCACGCGGTCGCCTGCCTCGCCGAAGCCGCGCGAAGGCGGGCCGTCGAGTGTGAACGTCCCAAGCGACGCCGGCGTCGACGCCGGAAGCACGATGTCGTTCGTTGAAGCGCTGCCGGCGGAGTTGGGACCCGGCTTCAACATGTGCAGCCCGGCGATGGTCACCCACTCACGCCGGTAGTCCTCCTCGTGCTTCGCGCGCCACTGGACCACCGCGGCGTTGCCGGTGTCGGGATCGGGCAGCGTCGTGTTCCTGGAGCGGCATGCCGGAACGAGCGCCGCCAGCAACGCGACGGAGATGAAATGACCAGGCCGTGAGGAGATCCGTGGCACTCGTCAGCCACGGTAGCACAGGGCGTACGTCAGGAGACGAGATACCCTTCCCGCGAGCGCGCGTGCACGCGGCCGCGGCGGACGCGAACCGTCAGCTCGTGCCACCCCTTGGCCGGCGCCGCCGCGAACGCGAGCAGGTATTGCGAATGCAGCTCGTTGAGCATGGCGCGTGTGACCGCGCTCATCTGAGCTGCCGTGACCGCCTCGGCCGCGAGGCCGCCGGTCCGCGTCGCGAGACCACGCAGCGTATCGCCGCGCCCCGCGAGCATGTGCTTGACGGACGCCGCGGGCGTCGCCTCCTCGTCGTCGCCGCCGACGGACAGAACATACAGAGGCAGGTCCAGTGCAGCCGCGGCGGTCGCGGCGTCGTCGGGCGAGAGGACGCTGGACGTGTCGATGCCGTCCGTGAGCAGCAGCACCGCACGGGCGCGCGGCGTGTCTTCGCTCACCGTCCGCGCCGTAGTGGCAATCGCATCGTACAGGCGCGTCGCGCCGAACGGCTCGACGCTCGCCACCGCCTCGCGCAGCTCGTCTCTGTTCCACGTGAACGGCGTCAGGCGCCGGACGCGGGAATCGAAGCTGAAGACCGTGGCCTCGTCGGCCGGGTGGAACCCCGCCATGAGGAAATCGGCCGCCAGCCGCGACCGCGCTCGCTTTCCACCGACCCCCATACTGCCGCTGGCATCGATCAGCAGCGCCACGCGTGCGTCCGCCTCGGTCGCGCTCTCGAATTGAAGGATCTTCTGCGGCACGCCGCAGTCGAGGACCTCGAAGTCCGCGGCGCGCAGGTCACGTACGAGCCGGCCGTCGGGGCTGCGCACGACGACGGCGACGGAGACGAGATCCTGGGCAGCGCGGAAGATGGCGCGCGGCGCGGATTGCGCGGCGACGCCCAACGTGGCAGCGGCGACTACGGCCGCCGTGGCGGAGAGTCGGAATAACACCTTGGTCCCCCGATTACAATTTCGTGCGTGCTTCAACGGGCGTCCGCCAGCTTCTACGCGGTTTTTCGAGATGCTCGCGGAACCAGGACGCCGGGCGAGCACAAATCACGCCGTCCCCGATTACAGTAAAGAAGATGGTCCATGCCGCGACCGCGCGTTGCCACGAAGGTCGTCGATGCGGCTGAACGCCATTTCGCTTCAGACGCGGGCGGACAGGGTGCGTTTGTCAGGCCAGGTGCAGAGCGAGCGCCAGCCGACGGCGTTCGAGCTGTACTTCGAGTACCCAATCGACTTCGAGCAGTTCGTCTCGGACGCTGCCGACCCGTTTGCCGTCGCGATGCTGATTCCGGCGATGATGCAGAAGGAACCGCTGGAGATTGCCCCTCCGATATCGCCCCGTCTGCACTTCGAGCTGCCCCGGATCCGCGACATCTTTCACGCCTGGCATCCGGAGTTCTCGCGCTGCGAGATCCGTGCGACCGCGAGGCCCGTCGACATGACGCCGGGGAGCTCGCAGGCGGCCACGTGTTTTTCGGGCGGAGTGGATTCGTTCTACACGCTCCTCAAGTACTGCGGCGGCCACGAGCGGCTTCCGTCGCCGTTGACGCACCTGCTCTTCATGCGGGGGCTCGAGAAGCCGCTCGACTTCATGCGCGGCGTCG
>JAICSD010000203.1 GCA_025937075.1 Vicinamibacteria bacterium
ATCCCGGTCTGCGCGACCGCTTCCGCGATCGACGCGGTGCTCAACTTCGCGGCGTCGTACTTGATGCGGAGGCGCTGCTGCAGAACATCGGCGTCGAGCGCCTCCAGCCCGGAGAGCCGCTTCAGCCGGCGTTCGAGGATTGCCACTTCCTCATGGCAATCCATGCCCTCGATCTTGAAGGTCGACTCGGCGTGGACTTCGCAGACCGTGCAGGACGCCATCAGGCGCCTCGCTCCTCCAGCACGTGCCGGACACCCTGCCGGAAGAGGCTGATGATGTGCTGATCGTCCAGCGCATAGTAGACCTGCCGCCCGGCACGGCGCGGGCGCACCAGCCGCATCCCGCGGAGCAGACGGAGCTGGTGCGATACGGCGGACTCGCTCGCAGCCACCAGGTTCGCGATGTCGCACACGCACAGCTCTCCGCCCGCAAGGACGTCGAGGATGCGGACGCGCGTCGGATCGCCGAGCATGCGGAACGTGTCCGCCAGCGCTTCTACCGCTGGCGCCGGCATCAGGCGGGCCCGCCGCGACTGCGATGCATCCGCATCGAGATGGGCGGCGTCACAGGGTGTGTCCGGGGCAACGTTCGGGGGAGCAGCACGCATAGCTGAATATATGAGCAGATATTCATATATTATAGGCCGCGGAAAGAGCCGAGGCAACTTGACACCTTTTTCCCCGACCCGATAGACTTCAGGATCGGCCCCCAACCGTCCTGTTCTCTATAGATTACAGAGGTTTCCTTGATAGAGGTTCAACACCTCACGAAGCGGTACGGCCGCGTGACCGCTGTTGATGACGTGAGCTTTCGTGTCGAGCGCGGCGAAATTCTCGGTTTTCTCGGTCCCAACGGCGCAGGCAAAACGACCACGATGCGGATTCTGACGGGCTACATGCCCGCCACCGAAGGCCGCGCGACCGTTGCGGGCTACGACATCTTCGATCAGCCGATCGAAGCCAAGCGCCGCACCGGCTACCTGCCGGAGACGCCGCCGCTCTATCCGGACATGACGGTGCGCGAGTACCTGGATTTCGTCGCGCGCATCAAGGGCGTCCCTTCCACGGAACGGGCCTCGCGCGTCGACGGCGTGATGCGGCGCACGCACGTGGACGATATGGCCGCGCGTCACTGCGGGAAGCTGTCGAAGGGCTATCGCCAGCGCGTCGGGCTCGCGCAGGCGATCCTGCACAACCCCGAAGTGCTGATCCTCGACGAGCCGACCGCCGGCCTCGATCCGAAGCAGATCATCGAGACGCGCGATCTCATCCGAAGCCTCGCCGGCGATCACACGATCATCCTGAGCACGCACATCCTTCCCGAGGTGTCGCAGACGTGCCAGCGGGTCGTCATCATCAACAAGGGGCGCGTGGTCGCGGTCGACACGCCGGAGAACCTGACGAAGCGCCTCAGAGGGGCGGAAACGATGTACGTGCAGGTGGACGCGCCCGGTGCGGACGTCCCGCCGGTGCTGGCGTCAATCCCCGGTGTGACGCGCGTGGTCCCCGCGGACCAGCGCGTCGAGAGCCGCGGAGCATTCGAGGTGGAGAGCGAGCGCGGTCGCGACGTGCGGCGCGAGCTCGCCAGGGAAATCGTCACGCGCGGGTGGGGGCTGCTGGAGCTCCGGCCGATGCGCATGAGCCTGGAGGAGATCTTCCTGCAGGTCACGACGGAGGAACCGGCGGAGGAACCTGCACGTGCGTAACATCATTGCCATTGCCCACAAGGAGCTGCGCTCCTACTTCTCGTCCCCCATCGCCTACATCATCATCGGGTTCTTCGCGCTGCCGTTCGGCGTCTTCTTCTATCTGTATCTCGGCGCGTTCGTGCGCCAGAGCCTGCAGATGGCGCAGTACGGCGGCAGCATGAACATCAACCAGCAGGTGATCCGCTACGTGCTGCAGAACGCGTCGGTGATCATCCTCTTCGTGATGCCGATGATCACGATGCGCACCTACGCCGAGGAAAAGCGCTCGGGTACGATCGAGCTGCTGCTGACCTCGCCGGTCACGGATCTGCAGATCATCATCGGCAAATTCCTCGGCGCGCTGGGACTCTACGTGGCGATGCTCCTCGTCACGGTGCTCTACGTCGGCATCCTGTTCGTCTACGGCAACCCGGAATGGCGTCCGCTGATCGCCGCGTATCTCGGGCTGCTGCTGATGGGCGGCGCGTTCCTCTCGCTCGGGCTGCTCATCTCGAGCACGACGAACAACCAGATCGTCGCGGGGATCGTCTCCTTCGTCGTCTTCCTGCTCCTGTGGATCATCGGGTGGTTCGCCGAATCCGCAGGGCCCGTCGTCGGAGACGTCACGCGATACCTATCGATCACCGAGCACTTCGACGATTTCTCGAAGGGCATCATCGACACGAAGCACGTGATCTACTACCTGTCGCTGATCACGTTCGGCCTGTTCCTGACGTCCAAGTCCGTCGACTCCGAGCGGTGGAGAGGCTGAGCGCATGCTGAAGAAGATTCTCGGACTGCTCGGCTGGGTGGGCGCGATCCTCGTGTTCGCGGCGCTCGCCATCTCCATGCGGAAGCCCGAGTGGCCCTGGTATCAGATGGCCATTGCGGGGCTGGTCTGCACGCTGCTCTACATCCTGAGCCAGTGGCGCGAAATCGGGCGCGCGTTTGCGGGACGCCAGGCGCGGTTCGGCACGCTCGCGGCCGCGAGCGTGCTCGTCGTGCTCGCGATTCTCGTCGCGATCAACTATCTCGGCACGCGGCACAACAAACGATGGGACCTGACCGCAGCGAAACAGTTCTCGCTCTCGGATCAAACACGGAAAGTGCTGCAGGATCTCAAGCAGCCCGTGCACATCAAGGTGTTCGCACGCAGCGATGATTTCCAGCGCTTCCACGATCGCCTCGACGAGTACGCCTACGCGTCGAAGCAGGTCTCCGTCGAATACCTCGACCCGGAGAAGCACCCGGCGTTCGCGCAGCAGTACGGCATCACGGCGCTGGGGACGACCGTCTTCGAGTACGCCGGACGGAACGAGAAGACGACGTCCGACACCGAGCAGGACATGACGAACGCCCTGATCAAGGTCGTTCAAGGAAAGCAGCCGAAGGTGTATTTCCTACAGGGTCACGGCGAGAAGGACACGGCCAGCTCCGACCGCGGGGGATTCAGTGCGATCAACCAGGCGCTCACGTCCGACAACTTCCTCGTCGACAAGCTGGTCCTCGCGCAGCAGACCTCCGTGCCCGCTGACGCAGACGTGCTCATCATCGCCGGGCCGAAGACGGATCTCCTGCCGCCTGAGATCGACATGCTCAAGGCGTATCTGGCGAAGGGCGGCAAGCTCTTCGTGATGCTCGACCCGGTGCTGAAGGCGGGCGCGCCCCAGCTCACCGGACTCGAGGGCCTGCTCGAGAATTGGGGCATCCAGGCGGACAACGATGTCGTCCTCGACGTCAGCGGCATGGGACGTCTGCTCGGAACGGACGAATCGGTGCCGGTCGTCGCGACCTACCCGCCGCATGCGATCACGGAGAACTTCAACCTGCTGACCGCCTACCCCCTCGCGCGCTCGATGACGCCCATCGAAGGGGGCTCGAACGGCCACACGGCGCAGCGCATCCTCGAGACGAGCCGCAGCAGTTGGGGGGAAACGAACCTCAAGGGCCTGACCAGCGGTCAGCCGGCGAAGCTGGACGACGATGACAAGAAGGGGCCCGTGCCGATCGGCGCCGCCGTGTCGGCCGCTGCAACGGACGCGGCGGCCAAGCCCGATCAGAAGCCTGCGGACGGCCAGAACGACAAGCAGCGGGAAACTCGCCTCGTCGCGATCGGCGACTCGGACTTCGCGAGCAACGCGGCGCTCGGCGTGCAGGGGAACCGGGACCTGTTCCTCAACACGGTGAACTGGCTCGCGCAGCAGGAGAATCTCATCTCCATTCGGCCGCGCGACGCGGAAGATCGCCGCATCACGCTCACCGCCGAGCAGGAGCGCCGCATCTTCTTCCTCACGGTCGTCATCGTCCCCGGCTTGATCCTGCTCGCGGGCGTCCAGACCTGGTGGCGGAGGCGATAAATGCGGGGCGTTCGATCTCTGATCATCCTGTTGATCATTGCGGTTCCGCTGGGCTGGTACGCGCTGCGCGAGTCGAAGAAGGAAGCGCCGACGAGCGACAAGAAGCTGGAGAAGGTGTTCTCCGGCGTCGAAGCCGACAAGATCGATCAGGTCACGATCACGTCCGAGTCGGGCGATCGGACGACCGTGCAGAAGCAGTCGTCGAAGTGGCAGGTGACCGCTCCGCTCACCGCGACGGCGGACGCAGGAGAGCTTTCCGGCCTGACGTCGAACCTCTCGTCCCTCGAAGTGCAGCGGGTCGTCGACGAACAGCCATCGGATCTGAAGCAGTACGGGCTGCAGCCGCCACGCGTCGAAGTCGCCTTCAAAGCCGGCGGACAGCAGCATCAGCTGCTCCTCGGCCAGAAGACGCCCACCGGCACCGACCTTTACGCGAAGCTCCCTGACACGCCGCGCGTGTTCCTCGTCTCGTCGTATCTCGACTCGACGTTCAACAAGTCCACGTTCGACCTCCGCGACAAGACGGTCCTGAAATTCGATCGCGAGAAAGTCGACGCGCTGGAGATTGCAAGCGCCGATCGAACGCTGAAGTTCGGCAAGAAGGGGCCGGACTGGCGCATGACTGCGCCGGTTGATGCGCGCGCTGACTTCGGCGCGATCGAAGGCGTTGTCGGGCGGCTCAACACGGCGCAGATGAAGGCGCTCACCGCACCCGATGCCACCGATCTGAAGCAGTACGGCCTCGACAAGCCGGCCTACAGCGTCCGGCTGGGAGCGGGCAGCGCGCAGGCGGCGCTGGCGATCGGCAAGAGCGCCGGCGAGGGCGTCTTCTATGCGAAGGACCTGTCGAGGCCGATGGTGTTCACCGTCGAATCGGCGCTCGTCGACGAGCTGAAGAAGCCGGCGGACGATTTCCGCGTCAAGGATCTCTTCGACGCGCGGGCGTTCAACATCAATCGCATCGACGTCACGCGAGGCGGCCAGACGGTCGCATTCGAGAAGTCGAAGGGCGCCGCGAAGGGCAACGAGCCGCCGCCGGATGTGTGGAAGCAGGTCAGTCCGTCCGCGAAGGACGTCGATTCGTCGAAGGTGGACGCACTCGTCACCGCGCTCACCAACGCGCGCGCGACTTCGTTCGTCGACAAGACGGCCGGCACGGGTCTCGACTCGCCCGAGCTCGCCGTTTCCATCAAGTACGAGGACAACCAGAAGCAGGAACGCGTGGCGTTCGGCAGACACGGCCAGGATGCGTTCGCGCACCGCGACGGAGAACCCGGCGCGGCAAAGATTGACGCGTCCGCTCTCGACGCGATCGTCAAGGCTCTCGACGCGCTGAAATAGTCTGTGAGGCAGTGGTCTTCGCCGCTCGTCGCGCTCTGCCTGTTCGCGGCGGGATGCGGGAACCACCCGCCGCCTTCGATCGCTCCTCAGCCCCCCTCCGCCGCTGAGCGCCAGCTCGTTTCCGATCTATCCGGCATCTTCGGCGCGAACGTCATGGCGCAGGCGCAGTGGGGCGTCGAGGTGCGATCGCTGGATTCCGGCCGGACGCTCTTCGCGCTGAACCCCAACAAGCTCCTGATGCCCGCGTCGAACATGAAGCTCGTGACGCTCGCGGCGGCCGCGGGCACCCTCGGATGGGATTACCGGTTCATGACGACGCTCGAAACAGCGGCGCCGATCGAAGCGGGCGTCCTCGCCGGCGATCTCGCCGTTCGCGGGACGGGCGACCCGACGATCAATACGCGCGATGGCCGTGCGACTCAGGTCTTCGACGACTGGGCGTCGGCGCTGAAAGCTGCCGGCATCTCCCGCATCGACGGCAACATCGTCGGCGACGACAACGCGTTCGACGATGCGTGGCTGGGCGGAGGCTGGGCGTGGGACTACCTGCAGTACGACTACGCGGCTCCAATCGGCGCGCTGGAGTACGACGAGGACTTCGCGGATCTCGTCGTCACGCCCGGTGCGCGCGAGGGTGATCCGGTGTTCGTCGAGCTGACGCCCGGATCGGGCCTGCGGCTGTTCAATCGCGCGACAACAGGACCGCCCGGCTCCGCCGCGACGATCGATTACGTGCGGCATCTCGAAGAACCGGTGCTCGAAGTCACCGGTATGGCGCCGCGCGGCGCAGTGCCTCTCACGCGCGAGGTGGCGGTCGTCAATCCGACAATCTTTTTCGTGCAGGCGCTCAGAGATGCGCTGATCGCGCGCGGGATCGACGTCGCCGGCCGTGCGGTGGATGCTGACGACCTCGTTCCGCCAGCGGATCGGCGCGTGCTCGCGCGATCGGATTCGCCGCCGCTTTCGGACATCGCCACGGTCCTGATGAAGGTGAGTCAGAACCTGTACGCCGAAACGCTCCTCAAGGCCATCGGTGCCGCGCACGGCGGACTCGGCACCACGGACGGCGGCCGCGTCGTGACGCGGGCACTGCTCACATCGTGGGGTATCCCGGAGTCGAGCTACGTCCAGATGGACGGCTCGGGCCTATCGCGCTACGACTACGTCACGGCCGATATGCTCGTGACGATTCTCTCGCGCCTCTACGCCGACGAGCCGCATCGCGCGGCCTTTCTCGCCACGCTCCCTGTTGCCGGCCGGGACGGGACGATGGACAAGCGTCTGAAGAAGACGCGCGCCGAAGGGAACGCGATGGCGAAGACGGGATCCATCTCGAACGTGCGGACGCTGTCAGGCTTCGTACGCACGCGCGACGGCGAGATGCTGGCGTTCTCGATCCTGGCGAACAATTTCACAATCCCGGCGTCTACTGTGACGTGGATCGCGGACCTGGCGGTCGAGACACTGTCGAATTTCAAACGATAGAACAACGATCGAGACCCGCGTCATGTTGCTCATTTCCTTGATCGCCCTTCTCGTCGCCGCGCTCTCAGGTACGCTGCCCGGACAGACGGGGCCGACCGCGAGAATCAGCGGCCGCGTTATGGACGCCGTCACGGGACGCGCGATTCCGAGCGCTGTCGTCAGGATCAGCTACTCGCCGCGACGATCTGAGCCGGAGCGCAAGCGCAGCCTGCCGCAGCGATCGGCCGTTACCGGCGACAACGGCACCTTTTCGATCGCTGGTGTTGAACCCGGCGAGTACAGCATGTGGGCTTCCAAGGGGGGCTACCTCGATACCTGGTACGGCGCCACGCGGCCGGCAGGCAGGTTCAGCAGAGTGTCGGTCCAGCGAGAGGCTTTGAACGATCTCGTGCTGCGCGTCTGGCCAGCCGCGAGCATCGAGGGACGAGTGATCGACGAGGCAAATCGTCCAGTCGCCGGCGCGAAGGTTCGAGTACTTCCGCGGGATCCCGGCGTATTCGGATCGGCCATGACCGACGATCGTGGGATGTATCGCATCACCCGGCTTCCGTCCGGCGAGTACACCGTCATGGTCCAGTGTGGCGTGTACAGCCGAACGCTGGATCCAACACCATTCCGGTCGCAACGAGGAGGCATCGATCCGGAGTTGCCGTTCCTGCTCGATCCGAATCGCCGGAACATCCTTCTGCTTTACGAGCCGATTCCGGCGCCATCCCGGACCGGATCCCGCACTCTCTACGTCACGTCTTTCTTCGGAGGTTCAACGCTCGCGGGCGCCAGATACTTCCGGCTCTCGTGGGGCGAGACACGAGCATGTCGGATGAGGAGGCGCTCTGGCTCGAAAGACCGCTGACGATTGGCGACCGGGATATCACGGACCTCGAGCTCACGCTGAATGATGGCGTCACGGTCAGTGGGAGAGTGATTTTCGAAGGCGACGACCCGGCGAGCCTGCCGCCCAATACGGGTCTCCTGCTGTCCG
>JAICSD010000352.1 GCA_025937075.1 Vicinamibacteria bacterium
CCCGTCGGCCCCAATCGCCAGACCAAGACGGGCACCGGCCGCATCCGCGGGCGCATCGTCGCTGCAGACGCGGGGACGGCCGTTCGTCGGGCGCAGGTGCGCATCTACGGTCCGGAGATCGGATCCAAGGCCTCACTGACGGACGCGGAGGGCCGGTACGAATTCCGCGATCTGCCCGCCGGGCGCTTCAACCTGACGGTCACGAAGTCCGGATTCGTGACGATGCAGTATGGGCAGAACCGGCCGTTCGAGCCAGGACGTCCGATCGAGCTGGCGGACGGCCAGTTTCTCGACAAGGCGGACGTCGCGCTGCCGCGCGGGAGCGTGCTCTCGGGCCGCGTGGTGGACGAATTCGGCGAGCCTGTTGCGGACGCGATGGTCGCCGCCATGCGCATGCAGTTCGTCAACGGACGGCGACGCCTCATGAACGCCGGACGCAGCGCGCAGACGAACGACCTCGGGCAGTTCCGGCTCTATGGGCTGCCGCCGGGCGAGTACTACGTCAGCGCGACGCTGCGGTCGTTCGAGATGATGGGAATGGATGCGATGTCAGGTCCGGGCGGGCCGGTCGGATCTGCCCCGTCGTCCGGCTATGCGCCGACCTACTACCCTGCTACCGCGAGTCCCGGCGAGGCGCAGCGCGTCTCCGTGGCCGTCGGTCAGGAGCTGTCGAGCGTGGACATCGCGCTGCAGTCCGTGAAGCTCGCGAAGATCACGGGCACCGCGATCGGATCCGACGGCAAACCGCTCTCGAGCGCGATGATCACGCTGATCCCGAACATGCGCGAAGCGATGTTCTTCATGCCGGGTGGCAACTCGCGCACGTCCAAAGATGGTCAATTCACCATCGGCAACGTCGTCCCCGGCGAGTATTCGCTGCAGGTGCGATCGACGGGCGCGATGATGATGGACATGGGCGGCGGCGCCATGGTGTTCGCGATGGGACCGGATGGACCCGGCGGACCGCCGGCGCCGCGTCCGGATCCGGAATTCGCGAGCGTGCCGGTCAGCGTCAATGGTGAGGACGTTGCGGGTCTCGTCGTCGTGACGACGCACGGAGCGAAGGCAAGCGGACGGCTCGTGTTCGAAGGAGGCGCGAAGCCCGAAGGGATTAACGCGGTTCGGGTGATGACGCCCTCGGCCGATCCGGATTCGGGTCCGATGCCCAGCGCCGGCGCTGCGTCGATGAAGGAGAACGGCACGTTCGAGGTGAGCGGCCTGATTGGCACGCGCATGTTCCGTCCCATCAATCTGCCGCGCGGATGGACGCTGAAGAGCGTGAGGCTGAACGGCGCCGATATCACCGATACCGGGGTCGACTTCAAAGCGGGCGAAGAGGTCAGCGGCATCGAGCTCAATCTGACGCAGCACGGAACGTCGATCTCGGGCATGGTGAACGACAGCCGCGGCACGCCGCTGAAGGACTACACGGTCGTCGTCTTCTCGGACGACCAGCAGAAGTGGGCGCTGCCGATGAATCGCTGGACCTCGTCGGCGCGGCCCGACCAGGACGGCCGCTTCAAGGTGAACAACCTCCCGCCCGGCGGATACTATGCGGTCGCCGTGGAATACGTCGCGTCCGGCGAGTGGAACGATCCCGAGTGGCTCGAACGCGCGCGTACGAGCGCCACGCATTTTTCGCTGGACGATGGGGCGAGCACGACGCTGACGTTGAAGTTGTCGCAGTGATCCGCGCAACTGAAGTTGCGCGCTACGAGTTCGCGATTCGTGGCTTCCGCCTTCAGGCGGAAGACGCGCTGTCATCATCTGCGCGCAGCAGCTCCTCGGCTTCTTCCTCCTCCTGCGCGGGGCCCATGCGGCGCGCGTACGCGAATGAGATGAGGAAGATGGCGATGATCAGCGCGAACGAAACCCACCGGTTCACCTCGAACTGAACCAGCCCGCGCACGCGGAGGAAGTCCAGCAGCAGCTTCGCGCCCACCCACGCGATGATGATGAAGGCGCCGTCGACGAGCGCCGGGTACTTGCGAACGATCGCGAGCAGCTGCGCGATGACGACCCTGATCGCCACGATCCCGAGCAGCCCTCCCGCGAGCACCACCCACGTCTTCCTCGACATCGCGACCGCGACGAGGATCGAGTCGACGGAAAACGCGATGTTCACGAGCTCCACCTTGACGACCGTCGCCCACAGCGCTGACATGCCGAGCCACGGCTGCGCCGGCTTCGGCTTGCTGCGCTGCTCCGCGCCGCCGCTCTGGAAGAAATGCTTGTAGGAAAGGTACAGAAGGTACAACCCGCCGAGCAGTTTCACCCACTCGATCCGAATCAGGTGCGTGGCGAGAAGCGTCGCGATAATCCGGAACGTGAAAGCGCCCACGAGACCATACCGGAGCGCCTTGCGCTGATCGTAGCGAGGCAGCCCGAGGATCATGATCGCGAGGACCAGCGCGTTGTCCGCGCTGAGGAGCCCTTCGAGCAGGACGAGCAGCCCGATCGTGACGAAATCGGCCGGCTGAACGGTCATGCGCGAACGTTGATGCGATCGCGGACCTTGACACGATGCGTATCAAGGTCTAACGTGGATTGATGGCGGCGGCGCCGAGACGCAGCAATAGAACACCTCTGGTGGGGGGAATCTGACATGAGCGTCCCGGACGGGGATCTCTACTTTATCAGCATGGCCGCGCGGCTGCTCGAGATGCATCCGCAGACGCTGCGCAAGTACGAGCGTCTGGGCCTCGTGCAGCCGGCACGCACGATGGGCAGCATGCGTCTCTACTCGCGCGACCAGCTCGATCGCCTGAAGCTCATCAAACATCTCGTCGACGATGCGGGCGTGAACCTCGCAGGTGTGAGGCGGCTGTTGACGATCGCCGAATCGCTCGAGCGGATCCGCCCGCTGATGTCGCGTCAGGCGGAGCGGCAGGCGCGACGGCGTCTGATGGAAGAGATCGAACGGATCAGCGAGGTCGTGGGCCTCTGATGGAGTTCAAAGACTATTACGGGACGCTCGGGTTGACGAAGACCGCCTCGGAGAAGGAAATCAAGGCGGCGTACCGGAAGCTCGCGCGCAAGCACCATCCGGACGTCAACCCCGGCGACAAAGCGGCCGAGGCCAAGTTCAAGGAGATCAACGAGGCCTACGAGGTGCTCGGCGATCCCGAGAAGCGGCGCAAGTACGACGAGCTTGGCGCGAACTGGCGGCAGTACGAACAGGCGCAGCAGCAGGGATACGGCTGGCCGGGCGGCGCACCGGGCGGCGGCGGATTCGGCGGCAGCGAGGGCGCGTGGACCATCAACATGGGCGGTCCCGGCGGCTACCGCACGATGACCGAAGACGAGATGCGCGAGATGTTCGGGACGGAGGATCCCTTTTCGGACTTCTTCCGGACCTTCTTCGGCGGCGGCGGTCCCGCCGAAGGACGGACGCGCGGCGGCCGGGCGCGCACGCAGAAGGGGCGCGATCTCGAGCACGACGTCGAGCTGACGCTCGAAGAGGCGTATCACGGCGCGACACGCCGGATCACGATCAATCAGGGCGGACACGCGCGCAGCATCGACGTGCGGATCCCACCCGGCGTCAAGGACGGCTCCCGCGTGCGCGCGGCCGGCGAGGGTGAAGCGGGATCGAACGGCGGATCCGCCGGCGACCTGTTCCTGCGCGTCCATGTCAGGCCCAACGCGGTCTTCGAGCGCCAGGGAGACGATCTGCACGTGAAAATCGCCGTGCCGGTGACCACGGCCGTCCTCGGGGGCGAAGCGCAGGTGCCGACGATCACCGGGTCGGTCCGTCTGAAGGTGCCCGAGACGACGCAACCAGGGACGAAGTTCCGGTTGAAAGGGCACGGGATGCCGATCATCGGCAAGGGAGATGCACGCGGTGATCTGTATGCGACGGTCGACGTCCAGCTGCCGCGGACGCTGACGAAGGATCAGCGCGCGCACTATGAGGCATTGAAGAAGGTGGAAGCAGGAGCGCGCAGTTAAACCATGAACATCAACAAGTACACCGAAAAGGCGCAGGAAGCGATCCTCGGCGCGCAGCAGCTCGCCGATCGCGAGGGGCATCCGGAGGTCACGCCGGAGCACCTGCTGCTCACCCTCATCGATCAGCAGGGCGGCATCGTCCCCGAGATTCTGAGGAAGATGAACATCGATCCGGCGGCCGTCTCGACGGCGGTGCGGACGGAGCTGGGGCGCAATCCGCGTGCGCACGGCGGATCGCAGCCATCGCTCTCGCCGCGCCTGCGCCAGGTGACGAACGCCGCCGAAGCGGAGGCCGAGCGGCTCAAGGACGAGTACGTCAGCACCGAGCATCTGCTGCTCGCGATTGCCGGTGAAGGAGGCCGCGCGCCGGCAGCCCGCATCCTGCAGCAGCTCGGCGCCGGGCACGACGCGATCCTCCAGGCAATGACGTCCATCCGCGGGTCGCAGCGGGTGACGTCGCAGAATCCCGAAAGTACGTATCAGGCGCTCGAGCGCTACGGGCGCGACCTCACCGACCTCGCGCGCAAGGGCAAGCTGGATCCAGTCATCGGCCGCGACGACGAGATTCGGCGGGTCATCCAGGTTCTCTCGCGCCGGACCAAGAACAACCCGGTGCTGATCGGCGAACCCGGCGTCGGCAAGACGGCTGTCGTCGAAGGGCTCGCGCAGCGGATCGTCAGGCAGGACGTCCCCGAGGGGCTGAAGAACAAGAAGATCGTCGCGCTCGACATGGGCGCGCTCGTGGCCGGCGCGAAGTACCGCGGCGAATTCGAAGAACGGCTCAAGGCTGTGCTGAAGGAGATCAACGACGCCCAGGGCCAGATCATCACCTTCGTCGACGAACTGCACACCCTCATGGGCGCCGGCGGCGGCGAGGGGTCGGTCGCGGCATCCAACATGCTCAAGCCGATGCTCGCCCGCGGCGAACTGCGGCTGATCGGCGCTACCACCCTGGACGAATACCGCCAGTTCATCGAGAAGGATGCCGCGCTCGAGCGCCGCTTCCAGCAGGTGTTCGTGGGCGAGCCGAGCGTCGAGGACACCATCGCGATC
>JAICSD010000334.1 GCA_025937075.1 Vicinamibacteria bacterium
CCCGGTATATCTCGGGTATCGCCTCGGACACATCCGGGGCAACAGCCGCGTCTACCGCGCGCTCGTCTACAACAAAGGCGCGATGGTGCTGCACATGCTGCGGCGTCTGGTCGGCGACAAGGCTTTCTTCAGTGGACTGCGCGAGTTCTACACCACGTGGCGGTTTCAGAAGGCGGGCACCGACGATTTTCGGAAGGCGATGGAGGCCGCGAGCGGGCGGCCGCTCGAGCGCTTCTTCGAGACGTGGATCTACGGCGGCACCATTCCGACGATCCGGTTCGCGGTGATCGCGAAGTCAGCGGAGACGCTGCGCGTGAAGTTCGACCAACCCGGGCCTGTCTGCGACGCCGCGATCACGGTGACGATCTCGTACGCCGACGGTTCGTCGCAGGACGTCGTCGTGCCGGTCACCGAGAAGAGCGTCGAGCAGTCGATTCCGCTGAAGGGCGCGGTCCGGTCGATCGATGTGAACCGCGATGGCGCCGCGCTGGTCGAGATAGAGAAGTAGCGGCCGCTGTCGTAGGGCGGTCCGTCGAGGGCCGCCATTCGATCGCGGGCCCGAAAGGCCCGTACGACGGCCTCAAGGAAGGTAGATCCCCGCGACGCGCTGCTCGCCGTTGCGCTCGAACGGTTCGTAGACAACGATGAAGCGGAACCCGGCGTGCTCGTAGAAGCGCGTCAGGCGCTCGCCCAACGGCCCGCGATCGACGTCCTGCCGGCCGCTCTCCGCCGCGCGTCCCAGACGCGACGCGACCGCCGCGGCCGTGTCACCCACGCGAATCTCCGTTCCGTCGCGGAACGGCAGGACCGGAACCGACACGGCACCCGCCGGAACCGCGGCCGGCGTTGCGGCCACAGCCGTGCGCGCCGCAGGAGCGGCAGCGGCAGGGCTGAAATGCGGCACGCGCACCTCGCGGACGATCAGCGACCCGACTGCGAACGTGGCGGCGAGAAACGCTGCGGCAACGAACCACTCGACGAGAGCACCGACACGGACACGAAGCGCGTCCATAGGGGCCTCCCCTGCTGGGAAAGGTTGGCCGGGCGAGAGGAACTACGATACTCCGACGGGCCACGCCCGTTCAAGGGGTCGGACGATGCGGAAGTTGAGGCCCGATCAGCTCTCCAGTTGTTGATATCATCAATGAGATATGGACACGGTCACGCTGACGATTGATGGACGGCAGCTCACGGTGCCGAAGGGCAAGACCGTGCTCGAGGCCGCCATCGAGCACGGCATCAAGGTCCCCTATTACTGCTATCACCCGGGTCTGGGGATCGACGGCTCCTGCCGTGTCTGTCTCGTGAAGATCGAGAAGATGCCCAAGCTGCAGACGTCGTGCTCGACGCCGGTGGCCGAGGGCATGGTCGTCTCGACGGGCACGCCCGATGTCGTCGAAGCGCGCGCGAGCGTGCTCGAGTTCCTGCTCATCAACCATCCCCTCGACTGTCCCGTGTGCGATAAGGGCGGCGAATGCCCGCTGCAGGACTTCGCGTACTCCTTCGGGCCCAACGAGAGCCGCATGGAGTTTCGCCGCCGCGTGTTCGACGGCGAAGGCGTCAAGGCCGACGTGGATTTCGGTCCGACGCTGATGCTGAACCGCAACCGCTGCATTCTCTGCACACGGTGCGTGCGGTTCATGCGCGAAGTCGACGGCGATGCGCAGATCAACATCGTCGATCGCGGGTACGGCAGCGAGATTGCGACGTTCCAGGAAGAAGGCGTCCACTCGCTGCTCTCGGGCAACCTGATGGACGTGTGCCCGGTCGGCGCGATCACGACGAAGGACTATCGCTTCAAGTCGAGGCCGTGGGACAACCCGGAAGCGGTCGACACCATCTGCACGTTCTGCGAGAAGGGGTGCAACACGACCGCCTGGCTGAAGGCGAAGCCGGAGTGGGCGAAGGGCGCGCGCCTCGTGCGCATCACACCCCGGCTCAACCCCGACGTCAACGGCTACTGGATGTGCGACATCGGCCGGTTCGACTACCACTGGATCGAAGGCGACGAGCGCCTGCACCGGCCGCTCGTTCGTGACGATGCCGGTGTGCAGACGCCCGTCGACTGGCGCGAAGCGCTGACGAAGGCGGCGGACCGGATTGCCGCGGCCGGCGGAACGGGTGCCCTCCGTTTCCTCCTGTCCGCGCACGCGTCGCTCGAGGAGCTGTACGTGATCGGCCGGCTGGGGTCCGCCTTTGGCGTGCCCGAGGATGGCGTCGCGATCAGCTGGCGGACGAGGCATAAGGCGCAGCCCTCGAACACGAAGTTTCCGGTCCCTCCGGTGGACGCGCCGAACGTGAAAGGCGCGCGCGACATGGGCTTCCCGGTCAACACGGGCGCGGACGGGACCGCCGACCTCTCGAGGCTGCGCCAGCAGATCGAGCAGGGACGCGTCAAGGCGCTGTACGTCTTCGATCCCGGACCGCCCGGATCCATCGGCGATCTGTCCTGGGTCGCGGAGGCGCGAACGTCGGGCAAGCTGCCGCTGCTCATCGTGCAGGGCGTTCTCTTGTCGAAGCTCGCGCAGGCGGCGGACATCGTGCTGCCGGGTGCCTCTTCGCTCGAGAAGGATGCGACCTACGTCAACCAGCAGGGAATCGTCCAGGCGGCCGCTCGGGCGCTGTCAGCGCCAGGCGACGCGCAGGAGGACTGGCAGATTCTCGTGAATCTGGGCGCGAGGCTGGGCGTGACGTTCGAGTACACCGCGTCGGCGCAGATCCGCGGCGAGCTGGCGGGCGCGATGGCGTCGAACAGCGCGTATGCGGGCCTCGCAAACCTGTCGTTCGCACGGCCGGTGGCAGCGCGCCATTGGCTGCAGGCGTCCAACCCCTCCGAACGCTGGAAGTGGGACGTGATGTTCCAGGATCTGCCGCCGGTCAAGTTCGCCGGCCGTCCGGAAGCAACCTCGATCCCGGGCGCGATTCCTCTGCAAAAGGTCGACTGACACCGAGGCGGCGCTCGCCATGAATCAGGACGTTACGCTCCTCGCGGCGTTCGCGGCCGGCTTCCTGTCGTTCGTCTCTCCCTGTGTCCTGCCGCTCATCCCGGGCTACATCTCGTTCGTCTCCGGGGTGTCGCTCGACGAGATGCGCGCGGACAATCAGGCGGTCTCCGCGTCGCGCTGGCAAGTATTCGCGACGTCGCTCGCATTCGTGATCGGGTTCTCGATCGTATTCGTCGCGCTCGGCGCGTCGGCGACGGCACTCGGCAAATTCCTGTTCGCGCGTCTTCCGCTCCTCAGCAAGATCGCCGGGGTGATTCTGATCATCTTCGGCCTGCACACGATGGGCGCCTTCCGCGTGGCGTTTCTCGAAACCGAGAAGCGCGTCCACGCGCAGCGCAAGCCCGCGGGCCCGATCGGCGCGGTCCTGGTCGGCATCGCGTTCGCGTTCGGGTGGACGCCGTGCATCGGACCGATCCTCGGCGGGATCCTCGCAATCGCCGGCTCGAAGAACACGATCTCCGAGGGCGTCCTCCTGCTGGCCGTGTACTCGCTCGGCCTCGGAATTCCGTTTCTGATTACGTCGCTCGCGATCAATCAGTTCTTCAACGCCGCCCGGCGCATCCGGCGCTACTACCATGCGATCGAGGTGACGTCGGGCGTGCTGCTCGTCGCGATCGGCGTCCTCATCCTCACGGGTCAGCTCACGATCATCACGCGGTATCTGCAGCCGTATCTGCCGGTGTTCTGAGGTCGGTTGTCGCTGATCTCCTGTTCACCTCTCGTGATCTCGTGGCCTCCTGTGGGGCACACGGACGCGCAGCAGCCCCGGACGAACCGAAACACTGATGCGGTGTTCAGCCCGACCGATCTCGCCGTCCACGTGATACGTCATCGGCCCATCCGTCTCGACGATCGCGCGGCGAATTGAGCGGCGCATGAGCCCGGGCGCGCGATCCGCCGTCCCGAGCATGAGGTGCCGCGCGTCCCAGAGGCGCGCCAGCGGCGGTCGATCGCCGACGACAACAGCTTCGAGCAACCCATCCTCCATCGACGCCTGCGGCGCCAGGCGCATTCCGTTGCCGTACTCGCGTCCGTTGGCAAAGCCGACGAGCAGCGCCTGTGTGTCGAAGGTTTCGCCGTCGAGCTCGATTCGATACCGGCGCGCGCGGTAACGAAACGCCTGCGTAGCCGCAATACGGAGGTACGGGCGGAGGCCGCGGCGTCCCTGCTCGCACGCGTTGAACAGCTCGGCTACGCCCGCATCGAAACCAATCCCGGCAATGTTGAAGAACAAGCGTCCGTCGATCTCGCCCGCATCGATCGCGCGCGTGGCACCGCGCAACGCCACGTCGATCGCGCGATCGGGTTGCCGCGGGACCCCGATCTCGTTCGCGAACCCGTTTCCCGATCCGGCCGGCACCACGCCAAGCACCGTTTCCGTTCCCGCGATCGCGCCGGCGACCTCGTTGATCGTGCCGTCGCCACCCCATGCGACGACGAGAGCCACGCGGTCGGCGGCCGCGCGCGCCGCCAGCTCGCGCGCGTGCCCCGCGTGCGTCGTGACTTGAACTCGGCCGCTGACGCCGGCCGACGTCAACCGCGATTCGAGGAGCGCGACGCGCCGGGACGCAACGTCAGGATCGGCGCCCGCGCCCGACAGCGGGTTCACGATCGCGATGACATTCGATGAGCAGCCGGCAATCAAGGTGCTATAGTTATTCCACAACATGCCAGCTCGGAGGCCCTCATGATGAGACGAGCCGTTCGCCTGACGCTGCTTGTGTTGTTTCTCGCAGCGACGGGACTGACGGCATATCTCTTCTGGGTCGCCGAGCAACAGACCGCGCACGTGTCATCGGCAACGCGCGCCTTCGACGAGGCCGCGCGCGCGGCGCTGGACGCGGCCAGCGAGCTCCGCAGCGCGCAGCAGGCCTATGTCGCTCCAGGGCAGGGACCGGACTTCTGGTTCGCCCGCAGCCACACTCTACAAAGCGATCTGAAGAACCGCGTGTCCGCGCTGCGCGCGCAGGCAGGCTCCTCGCCGGCGGTCACGGCGCTCGAGAACGCGCTCGGTGCTCTGCAGGATTTCGAGCAGATGGATGTTCGCGCCCGCGAGTTCGCGCGTGCAGGCCAGGACGCTGCGGCGTCGGACCTCATCTTCTCCGACGGCCTGGATCTCACCCGAAAGATTGTCCAGCAGGTCGATGCGGCGCGACACGCGGAGCTCGAAGCGGGCAACGAGCTCTTCGGATCGCTCCATCAGCGCGAGATCTTCTCGGTGGGCGCGGCGGCCGCCGCCGC
>JAICSD010000240.1 GCA_025937075.1 Vicinamibacteria bacterium
CGCGTGCGCGCGGCTGCAATCGAGCCCGCGTCCGATGGCCCGGCGGCGGTCGTCCTGGAATCGACCGCGCCGCTCCCCCATCCAGTTGTCGGCGTGCTCGACGGCCCGCCGCGCATCTACTTCGATTTCGCCGGATTCAGACCGGGGCCGTCGCTCGCCGCGTCAGCTGACGACCGGATCGTACGCGGCGTCCGGATCGCGCTGCACAGCGCGGAGCCGCTGCTCACGCGGGTCGTCATCGATCTTCACGGTCCGACGCGGTATCGGATGGATACCCGCGCCGCGGCATCAGGACGGTTGGTAATCCTCGTCGGCGCCGTGGCGCCGATCGCGCGCGCATCGAGGGATGCGCTGCCCACGACGTCCGGGACTCGCGCGCAGGGGCTCGCAGCCGTCCTGACGCAGCTCGATGCTCTGACCCCGCTTCTGACGGCGATCGACAGCCGCGGGGAGACGTCGACGGTGAGCCTGCAGGGGGCGGCTGCGCAGATCGATTCGGCCGCTGACGCGCTGCGCACGTTGCAGCCCGCGCCGGCGCTGAGGCCTGCGCGGGATCGCCTGGCGCAGGCGTGTGCGCTGGCGCGTCAGGCTGTGAGCGCGCGTCTGGAAGCGGCGGCCAGCGGCAATGCAGCGCTGAACTGGAATGCCGCGTCGGCGGCGGCAGGCGCGCTGCTGCTGCTCGACGCGGCGCGCGGGGATCTCGGATCGCGTGTACCGCCGGTACGGTGATCATCGATCGCGGGCCTGCCGCCTTCGTCACGGCTACGGCGGGCCCGCCGAAGCTTTAGCGGAGGCGGGAAAGGCCCGCGCCACGAAGGACGTCGATCAGTACTCGTCGCCGCTGCGACGACGGTCGCTGGCTTTCGGTGACGGCGCGTCGGTTTCTCGGCGCTCCATCATCAGCTTCAGCCGGATGCTTGCGGCGTAGCGCTTCCAGACGGGGACGACCTGTTCGAGATCCTCGAGGAGCTTGCTGTAGCGCTCGGCGCCAAGGTCGATATTCGGATCGGTGCGGACGCGCTGGATGAAGGTTGCGATCGCGCGTGACATGTTCTCGTAATTGGCGAGCAGCTGGAGCACCTCCTCGCGTTCCTCTTCTGTCATCGACTGATCAGCTCCTCCGGGCGCACAGTGTATGCGATTGCGATCGAAACTGCAGGGGCGGCCGCGGCGCGTTTGCCCCGCATCGTCCCGGGATGGTGTAACATCCGGCGGAGGCGCGGGAGGGCCGCGCCGTGTCCAAGGGAACCCCCGCGCGGTGGCGCGCAACGAATGAAGATGGCCTGTGTGCTGGTTGTCGAGGACGACAAAGACGTCCGCGAGATGCTCGACCTTCTGCTCACCACGAGCGGCTACGAAACGATGACGGCGGAGAATGGCGCGATCGCGCTCCAGAAAATGCGCGAGCGCCGTCCGTGCGTCGTGCTGCTCGATCTGATGATGCCGGTCATGAACGGCTGGCGCTTCCGCGAGCAACAGCTTGCGGATCCCTCTCTTGCGCCCGTGCCGGTCGTGTGCGTCTCGGCGGTGCACCAGCCGCAGGAAGTGGAAAAGCAGCTCCAGATTCCGTGCCTCGGCAAGCCCGTCGATTTCGGCGAGCTGCTCGACGAGGTCCGCGCCGCGTGCTCTCCAGCGGGGGCCTGCTGAAGAAGCGTACTGCCCCGCCGGCTCGCAAGACACCGGCCGCGCCGCTCGCGCCGGCCCTTCCAGCACTGCCTCCATTCGCCCGCGCGCTCCTGTTCACGTTCGCTCTGATTGGCCTCGTCGCGTCCGCCGCGGCGACGTGGGTGCATTACCAACTCCTCCGCAACCCCGATTACAGCGCGTTCTGCGACATCAACGCGACGGTCTCCTGCCGTGACGCGTATCTGAGTCAGTACGGATCGATCGGCGGTGTGCCCGTGGCCGCGGGCGGTCTGTTCTTCTTCGTGCTCGTGCTGCTGTTGTTGTGGGCCAGCCGCGCGAGGAGCCGCGCGGCGGACAGCGGACCAGCGTACCTGCTCGTTCTCTCGACGCTGGCGCTCGGGTTCGTGCTGTATCTCGCGTATGCATCGTTCTTCGTGCTGAGGCAGGCGTGCCCCCTGTGCATCGCGACGTACGTTGCCGTGATTGGGCTCTTTGTCCTGTCGGCGCGCTATGCCTCCGTGCCGCTGTCCCATCTGCCCGCACGCGCCGTGCAGGACGCCGGCGCGGCTGCCATGAGCCCGTTGCCGCTCATCGTGACCGTCGCCTTCGTCGTCGCAGCCGTCGGCACGATCGCGTCGTTCCCGTCGCCCGAGGAGCGTCCGGCGGTCGCGCCGCTCGTGCCGCTGCCGCAGGATCAACGCGACGAGCTGGCCCGCTGGTTCGATGTGCAGCCGAAGGTGGATCTGCCTTTCGCAACGAACGGCGCGAAAGTCGTGATCGTGAAGTTCAATGATTTTCAGTGCCCGCCGTGCAAGGCCACCTATTTCGGCTACGAATCCGTCGTCGCGAAATACAAGGATCGGCCGAACGACGTGCAGTTCCTGCTGAAACACTTCCCGCTCGAGCCGGAGTGCAATCCGAACGTCACGAACACCGCGCATCCGGCCGCGTGCGATGCCGCGGCGGCGGAGCTCATGGCGCAGCAGCGCGGCACCGCCGACAAGCTCACGGACTGGTTTTTCATGCACCAGGAAGAGCTGAGCCCGGACACCGTGCGGCGCGCGGCCCGCGACATCGGCCACATCGACAACTTCGAGGCCCGCTACGCACAGGTGCTGCAGGACGTGAGGAAGGACGCCACAATCGGCGGGAAGGCCGGCGTGGAGTCGACGCCGACTTTCTTCGTCAATGGCCGGAAGGTCGTGCCGGCGGTTTCGCCGTCGGCGCTGGACGCGCTGATCGAGCACGAGCTGCAGCGCGGGAAGGGGCCGTAACCTCGATGTAGTCGACCGCAGCGGTCTCGTCGCGATCGGGTGTTCCTTCGACGCGAAGCTGATCTCCGGATCGCAGCGCCACGCCCCGAACCACTCGCCGCGTCGACGAAGATCCATCGAGCTTGCGCGTCGGCACGCGATCGGCGGCAATCCACTCATCGAGTACCTGATCTCCCCGCAGGAGCCTGAATCGCGCCGTTCCCGCATTGACGTCGAAATACTGGATCGTCACGTCGTACCAGCCTGGCGCTTCGTCGACGTGGAACGTGGCGGTACACGATGCGGATCGGCACTCGATCGCGCGGCCGCCTGACGCCGTTTCCCACGGCGTGACGTCGACGCCCACATAGCCGGTCAGCACCGCCGATTCCGCTTCCGTCCGTCCGGGATGATGCCCCACGCGCCCCTTCTCGTCCGGAATACCGGACGCGCGCGCGAACCAGTTCGTCACCGCGTCGCGCCACACGATCGCCTGCCCGGCCTGGTACGTGAGCTGGGCGAGCACCGCCTCATACCGGTCGTCGTCTATGCGTTGTCTGAGCGCCGTCCACGAGCGCACGTACGCGGCAACCGCGTCGGCGCCGTCGTAGTGCGAGTCGTAGATGTACTGAATGACCGTCTTGCCGGCATGCAGCACATACGTGTACGGCACGTGATGCATGAACAGCAGGAGATCGTCGGGGCAGCTTCCGAGCGACTCGTACACGCGCGCCACGCCCGGCCGGTATTGCCCGATGAAACCGGTACCAGTCGCAACGGTGCGGTCCATGCCGACGCCTTCGTCGTCCGCGCGATGCCACTGTCCCCACCCGTTGCGCTCCGACGCTTCGACCGCGACGCCGTAGTGATTTCCGACGATGTCCGTGAGCGTCTGGAGGCCGAGCGGCCCCGTGTAGTTCTCGTACGTGCGCCACGATCCCATCTGCAGGTCGACAATCGTACGCACGACGAGAGGATCGTTTCCGAACGTCAGCCGCGTCCACTCGTCCGCGATTTGTCTCGCGTCGAGGTTCGGGTCCCACGCGAGGCGTCCGAAGCCGTACAGGTTCGCCTGCGAGAGGTGATTGCCGAACCAGTTCTCGTCCATGCCCGCGTTCGCGACGCCGACGTACCCGCCGAGCGGACGATGAAACGTTCGGCCCGACACGACCGCGTTCACGGGCGACGCTGAACCGTTGGCGCGCAGGTCGAAATCGAGCGCCTCCTTCCACATCGGGACGAGAAAAACGGTGTGCCGCGCCTGACCCATGTACTCCTGCGTGATTTGCAGTTCGATGGCGACGTTCGTGCGCTCGAGCGCGCCGAAGAGCGGCGAGGCCGGCTCGCGCACCTGAAAATCAATCGGTCCGTGTTTGATCTGAACGATCACGTTGTCGTCGAACCGGCCGTCGAGCTCGCGGAAGTTGTCGTACGCCGCACGAGCGCGATCGTTCTTCAGGTTGCGCCAGTCCATGTGATGGTCGTACACGAACCCGCGGTAGAAGATCACGCCGCCGTGCGGCTTCAGCGCGCGTGCGACGACGTTGGCGGCATCGGCGTGCGTCCGGCCGTAGGTGGATGGTCCGACGCGTCCTTCTGAATCAGCCTTCAGGACGAAGCCCGCGAAGTCCGGAATGGCCCCGTATAGATCGTCCACGCGCCCCTTCCACCAGTCGACGACGCGTGCGTCGAGCGGGTCGTACGTATCCAGGCCGCCGATCGTCCTGGGGCTGCCGAAGTCGATGGCCAAGCCAACTCGCACGCCCCACGGCCGCATGGCATTCGCGATGCGAGCGGCCTGCGGAATCACATCCGGCGAGAGGATCCGCGGGTTCGCGTTGACGTTGTTGATGGAGACCGCGTTGATGCCGAGCGAGGCGAGGAGCCTCGCGTACTCGCGGACGCGCGTCAAATCATCCCGCGCACGTCCCTCGTCCCAGAAGATCGAACGGCCGCCGTAGCCGCGCTCGATCGTGCCGTCGAGGTTGTCCCACTGATTCACCCAGCGCAAGGGCGATGACGGAGATTGCCGTTCGTCGAGATCCGTGATCGACCGGCCGAGCGCAATTCTTCGAAGCAGCGCAAACGCGCCGTAGAGGACGCCGCGTTCGCTGTCCGACGTCACGAACAGCAGGCGTTTGCCACCTGATACCAGTGTTCTCAGCGCGTAGCCGTCGGCGGCCAGATCGGCGTCGAAGGTCATCGACGGATAGGCGGCGCGGCAGTTGACGCGGGTGCACAGGACAATTGCCGCCGACGCCGGGGTGCCGGGCTCGTCGCGCAGAATTCTGCCCAGCATCCCTCGGATGCCGCGCACGATCTCGTCACGGGCGTTGACGATGAGCGGCGACGCATCGGTCAGCGAGCTGATCGCCGGCGGGAGCGCCTCCCGCGATGGCGCCGCCAGCGCCTCCGGCAGCGGGGCATATCTCAGCCAGGCCGCGCGCCCGCTTTCCGCGCGGGCGGGATGCGCCGCAAACAGGACGAACGAGGCGCCCAGCGCGATCGCGGCGACGCGCAACCGCGTGCTCATGCGCGGCGATCATACCGGGTGCGATCGATTTCAGATACCCGCGGCGAGTACAATCGAGTGTAATGAAGCACCTCATTGGATTCGCGTGTGTTGCGGCGCTATCGACGGCCTCCTTCTCCGCCGCGCCCGCGGCGACCCCAGCGGTGCGCCTGCAGCGGCTGCCTGATGGAGCCGTGCAGCCGCGCGTCGCCGTCGACGCGCGCGGCATCGTCCACCTCACCTATTTCATGGGCGAGCTCGCGCACGGCGACGTGTTCTACAGCCGCATCGATGCGAAGGGTGCGCTCGCAGCCCCAGTCCAGGTGAACTCGGTGTCGGGTAGCGCCATCGCGGTGGGCAGCGTCCGCGGACCCAGCCTCGCCGTCAGCCGCGGGCGCGTTCACGTTGTCTGGATGGGATCCGATCGGCCGGCCCAGGACGAGGGCGTCCCGATGTTTTACACGCAAACCACGCAAGGCGGTACCTTCGCGCCGCAACGCAATCTCCATGAGCTCGGCGGACCGCTCGATGGCGGATCCGTCGCGGCAGACAGGGCGGGACATGTTTACGTGGCATGGCACGCCCTGTTGCCGGGCGGAAAGAGCGAGGCGGAGCGGCGCGCCTGGATTGCGCGCTCGACCGACAATGGTGCGACGTTCGCTCGTGAAACCGCCGTCTCCCCCGCTGTCGAAGGCGCCTGCGGTTGCTGCGGGACCGCAACCCTCGTGGATCCAGGCGGAGATTTGTTTCTGCTGTACCGCGGCGCGCGCGAGAGCACGCACCGCTATTCGATTCTCCTGACCTCGACGGACCATGGCTCGTCGTTTCAGGCGAGGAAGCTCCAGGAGTGGACGGTCGCGGCGTGTCCAATGAGCACGTTCTCGTTGGCGGACACGAAGGACGGCGTGCTTGCCGCGTGGGAAACAGCCGGTCAGGTCTACTGGACGAGTGTCCCAGGTTCCTCTGCGCCGATCGCACCGGCCGGGGAGGAACGAACCCGCAGGCATCCATCGATCGCGCGGAACGCACGCGGCGAGACGCTGCTCGCGTGGACGGAAGGCATGGGCTTCACGAAAGCCGGTACCCTGGCGTGGCAGGTGTTCGATCGATCGGGCGCGGCGATTGGGAGTATCGGCCGCGGCGGCGCCGTTCCGGCCGGCAGTCTCGTCGCCGCGTACGCCACGCCTGACGGCGCGTTCGCTATCGTGTACTGACCGGCGCGCCCCGCCGGAACACGACGCCAATCGACGCAGTCATATATTGCAGGTGCGCCGGGCCCAGCGCAACGGCCGGCCCTGGCTCCGGGTGATTGACGGCGACGTAGTAGCGCAGATCGAAGCGCAGCCCGACATTCTTCGTCAGGAAACCAATCGCTCCGCCCCCGACGTTGAAACCGGTGAGCGGCGTCGAGATATCGAGCGCCGATCCCTTTTCAGCGGTGGAGGCGCGCATCACACCGAACCCGCTCGAGACGAAAGGCCGCAAGCCGTACTCGGTCCATCGTCTCGGCATCGTGAGGACCACATTGCCCATCAAGGCGAGCGTACGGCTCGATTCGAGGAATTCGCCGGTCCTGTGGAAGAA
>JAICSD010000089.1 GCA_025937075.1 Vicinamibacteria bacterium
ATGCCGTGCAGCACGCCCGGGCGGACACGCTGCCGTCGATCGCCAAGGTCCTCGCGTGGCTGGAAGGACCCGCCGTCGATCGCGCGCTGACGCTTCTGCTCGGCCAGCCGTCGGTGCGCGCGAAGGCCGTCGAATACCTCGTACGGCAGGGCCCGCGCGTGGTGGATTTGCTGATCGAGCAGTTGCGCGCGGAAGATCTCGATACGCGACACGCCGCCGTGGCCGGGCTCGGGAGAATTGGCGACCGGCGCGCGACGCCAGCGCTGCTGGCCGTTCTGGCCGCTGATCCGGCCCTCACCATTGCGGCGGCGGGCGCGTTGGGACGGATCGGTGACGGCCGCGCCTTCGAGGCGCTCATGGGCTTCGTCGGTGACGAGGATCCCGCCGTCCGTCAGGCCGTCATCGCCGCCCTGAACTCTATCGGACATCCTGGGATGGGCGGGCGCACGGCATTGCTGCTGCGGGATCCACGGCCGCACGTGCGCGAATCTGCGGTACGAATCGCGGGATATTTCGGCTATCGCGAATGCGCGGACGATCTCCTCGCGCTTTGTCACGACGCCGATCCATTGGTCCGACGCGCCGCGATCGAGCATCTCGCCTTTCTCGACGACCATCGCGTATTCGACACGCTCCTCGCCGCGCTCAGCGATGCCAACGCCAGGATTCGCGCCGCGGCGGTACAGGCCATCGCCCGACTCGATCGCCACGCCGCGGCATCCCTTGTGCCCGCGCTGTGCGACGACGACGCGTGGGTGCGCTACTTCGCCGCTCGTGCCATGGGCGAACATCGTCACGCTCCGGCGCTCGATGACCTCACGCGCGTCGCGCTCGACGATGTGGCCGGACAGGTGCGATTGGCGGCAATCGATGCCTTGGGCCGCATCGGAAGTCCGGCGGCGGTGCCGGCGCTCGCCGCGCTCAGCGTGTCGGGCGATCAGGAGCGTGCGATTGCGGCCATCACAGCGCTCGGCCGCATTTCGCACGAGGACACGTGGCCGCCGCTGCAGAACGCGCTGCGATCCGCGGACGAAGATGGACGGGCGGCCGCGGCTGAATCAATCTCGCGCCTGGGGGGGAAGGCGGCGATCGAGCTGCTCGAGTGGTCCGCCGCGGCAGACAACAGCCTCAGGGTCGCGTCCGCAGCCGTGGAAGGGCTGGCGACCATCGCCAGGGATGAAACGATCGGCGCAGCCGCCGTGCACGCGTTGATCGATCTCGCCGCGGAAGCGTCTCGGAGAGACTTGGTCGTTCCGATGCTGGCAGCTCTCCCCGCTGACGCAATTTCGTCGGTCGCAGAGGGGCTGCGAGATCCGCGTGGCCAGGTTCGTGTCGCGGTCGTCCAGGCGCTGGGAGGCATGCGACGCGCGGACGCGTCGCGGCGGCTGGAGTCCGCGCTGGTCGACAGCGCGGCCGAGGTCCGAACCGCTGCCCTCGCGGAACTGCGCCATCTCGGCACACGCGCAATGGAGCGGCGCGTCGTCACGCTCGCGCGCACGGATCCGAACCCGATCGTTCGGAGGGCTGCGCTCGCCGTCCTCAAGGTCGCATCCGGCGGCCGCGACGAGCACGCGTGGTCCGCGTTGGAACCGCGCACGGGCGCGGAGCGCTGAGCCATGGCGTTCGACGCGGATTCGCTCGGAATTGCGCGCGCATCGACGCGCCTGCTGCGCGATTTGATCCACGAGCGGCTCGGCTTGTACTTCGACGACGGCCGCTTCGACCAGCTTGCGGATCGCCTCGCGCCCGTGATGGTACAGCGGGGTTTCGGGTCGCTGCTCGACTACTATTACCTGTTGAAGTACGACGCGGAGGCAGACGCCGAATGGCCACGCGTGATGGACGCCCTCGCCGTCAACGAGACGTACTTCTGGCGCGAGATCGATCAGATCCGCGCGGTCGTGGACGTGGTGGTGCCCCAATGCCTGGAAGCGGCCGCAGGACAGCCACTGCAGATCTGGAGCGTTCCGTGCGCGACCGGAGAGGAGCCGCTCACGATAGCGATGGTGTTGGAGGAGGGCGGCTGGTTCGCGCGGGCGGCGATCCGGATCATCGGGAGCGACGCCAGTCCCGCAGCGATCCACAAGGCGCGTCGCGGACTCTATCGCACGCGGTCGTTCCGCAATCTGCCCGTGCCGCTTCGCGAGCGCTATTTTCAGAAAGATGGCGACGAGTGGCGTATCGATGACGCGATCCACCGCCGCATCACGTGGGACCTCGTGAACCTGCAGAATCCGGCGGACGTGGCACGATGGGGCGCATCGCCAATCGTCTTCTGCCGCAACGTGTTCATTTATTTTTCCGAAACGAGCATCCGGCGGACGCTCGACCTGTTCGCCGGCTGTATGCCGCCGCGCGGGTATCTCTGCATCGGCGCGTCGGAGTCGCTGCTCCGAATCACGACCAGCTTCGAGCTGCAGGAGATTGGCGGGGCGTTCATGTACGTTCGCCGCGCCAGCACGGACGAAACGGCCGCCACAACAGCGCCCAGGCGCGGAACCGCACGATGGAACGAGTAACGAGAGTCCTCGTAGTCGACGACTCGGCGTACGTCCGCAAGACGATCAAGCAGATTCTCTCCCGGAGTCCGTCGCTGGAAGTCATCGCGACGGCCCGCGGCGGCGACGAGGGCCTCGAGCTCGTCCGCGAACTGCGCCCCGATGTCGTCACGGCTGATTTGATCATGCCGGACATGGACGGGGCGGAGTTCACACGGCGCGTCATGGACGAGCAGCCGGTACCCGTCGTCATCGTCAGCATCGCCTCGGAATCGAGCGAGCGCGTGCTCGCGGCGCTGGATGCCGGCGCGATCGATTTCGTCCAGAAGCCGACGGCGCTTGCGACGGAGAAGGTGTTCGAGATGTCGGAGGAGCTGATCAGCAAGGTGACGGCGGCCGCACACGCGCCAATCGGAAGAACGCGCACGGTGGCCTCCGCGCCGGCGCGTTCACGATCCTCCGCGGTCGCCGTCGCGCGCGGCCTCGTCGACATCGTGGTGATTGGCATCTCGACCGGCGGCCCGCAGGCGCTCAAGCTGCTGATTCCGCGGCTCGCTGCGGATCTGCCCGTACCGGTGGCCGTCGTGCTCCACATGCCCGTGGGCTACACGGAGCTGTTCGCCCGGCGACTGGACGAGATCTCGGCGCTGTCTGTTCGCGAGGCGGCGGAAGGCGACGAGGTTCGTCCGGGCGTCGTGCTGATTGCGCCCGCGGGACGGCACTTGACGTTCCGCAAGACGCCTGATGGGCGCGTCCTCGCACACCTCGATCTGCGTCCGCTGGATGCGTCGCACCGGCCATCTGCCGACGTGTTGTTTCACTCGGCCTCGGAGGTATATGGTGAGCGTGTTCTCGGCATCGTGATGACAGGAATGGGCGCGGACGGCCGCGAAGGATCCGCGTGGATCAAGGCGGCCGGCGGTACCATATTGACCGAATCGGAAGAGAGCTGCGTCGTGTACGGCATGCCGCGGTCGGTCGTCGAGGCCGGGTTGAGCGACGGCAGTGTGCCTCTCGATGCGATGGCGGACGCGATCCAGGAGCGCCTGTGACGCCGAAGGTGCTGATCGTCGACGATTCGGGGCTCGCGCGCCGCAACCTGCGGCAGATCATCGAGCCTGCCGGATATCAGATCGTCGAGGCCGAGGACGGGCTCATCGCGCTCGAGCGGTACTTCCTTGAAAAGCCGGACGTCGTGCTGCTCGATCTGGTGATGCGTGGGATGTACGGGCTGGACGTCCTGAAGAAGCTGCGTGAGCTCGACCCGGCCGCGCGGGTGCTCGTGGTGTCTGCGGACGTGCAGAGCTCGTCGCACGCGCTGGCTGAGCAAGCGGGCGCGAAAGGATTCATCAACAAGCCATTCGATCGCGATGAAATTCTGGGCGCGCTCCAGACCGCCGTCGCCGGAGTGAAGTAATGGTGCTGACGGTCGAACAGCGCGACGCGCTGACAGAGCTCATCAACATTGGTTTCGGGCGCGCGGCTGCGTCGCTGTCGCGGCTCACCGGTCACCGCGTCCAGCTCGAAGTCCCGCGTGTGATGATTTGTCCCGTCGGCGAGCTGGGCGACACACTGCGTCCGTATATCGACGGCGACATCGCGAGCGTCCATCAGGTCTTCTCGGGTCCCGTCGCTGGCGATGCCTTTCTCGTGCTCGATCAACGCAGCGGCGGAATGCTGAAGGAGCTGCTCACGAACGAGCCCGCGCTGCCGCTCTCGATTGATGCGTCTGCGCGCGAGGTCATCGCCGAGGTGGGCAACATCCTCCTGAACGCGTGCCTCGGCATGTTCGGGAACCTCCTGAGGGTGCAGGTCTCCTTCGCAGTCCCCCACGTCACGCTCGAGGGCCTCGAGGCGCTGGTCGAATCGGTGATGGTCGAACGCGAGGAGCTGCGCTATGCGCTCGTCGTGCACGCGGGCTTCCGCCTCAAGAACAGCTCCGTCACGGGATACCTGATCATCGTCTTGAGCGTCGCATCCATCGATCGGCTGATACGCGCGATCGATGCGTGGGAGCCCGGTCGGTGACGGCGGCTGTCGAGATCATCCTGCGCGGGCGCGCCGACACGCCCGAGGCGCATCGATGAGCGCCCATGTCCTGGATCCGGCGATCGCTCGCTGGATTGCCGAATTCGCCGAGCAGGGCATCTTCACCACCGATCATCAACTCGTCGTAACGAGCAGGAATCGCTGTCTCGAACAGCACGCGGGGCGCGCATCGGCCGACGTGGTTGGCCGTCCACTCTTCGACGTATTTCCGGATCTCGTCTCACGCGGACTCGACGAGCCCTACCACGAGGCCATCGCCGGTCATGGCTACCTGTTGTCCCACCTGCTGCATCGCTACCTGCTGCCCATGCCGGCGAGCGGCGGTCAGCCGCTCTTTGCCAACATGCCGCAACGCGCGCGCATTGCGCCCCTGGTGCTGGAGGATCGTATCGTCGGCACGATCACCGTCATCGACGACGTCAGCGAGCGCGTGGCATCCGAGCACGAGCTGCGCAAGCAGATCGACGCGCAGCTCGCCGCCAGAACCGCGGCCGAGAAGGCGCTGCGCGTCAAGGATGACTTCCTCGCGACGCTTTCGCACGAAATCAGGACTCCTCTGAATGCCGTGCTCGGCTGGGCGCGCATCCTGATCGAGCGCGAGCTCGAGCCGCAGCTCCTCGCGCGCGCCGTGGAGTCGATCTTCCGCAACGCGACCGTCCAGGCACGAATGATCGATGATCTGCTCGATACCGCGCGGATCATGGCAGGCAAGCTGCGCCTGCAGATGCAGCCAGTGGATCTCGTGGCCGTGTCGATCGCGGCGCTCGACGTGATGGGGCCGTCGATCGAGGCGAAAAAGATTCAGCTCAGACGATACCTCGACCCGGCGCTTCAAAGCGTGGCGGGCGATCCCGATCGGCTTCAGCAGATCGTCTGGAATCTGCTGTCGAACGCGGCCAAGTTCACGGAGGCGGGGGGCACGATCGAGCTGCGGCTCGAGCAGCTCGCCGGCCGCGCGCGGATTGTGGTGAGCGACACGGGAAAGGGGATCGAAGCCGAGTTCCTTCCGTTGATTTTCGACCGCTTCCGCCAGGCCGACACGTCCAGCAGCCGCCGCGAAGGGGGCCTCGGCCTCGGGCTCGCGCTCGTCAGGGAGCTCGTGGAGCTGCACGGAGGGGTCGTCCGCGCCAACAGCGCCGGTATCGGGCAAGGCTCGACGTTTATCGTCGAAATCCCGACGAGCCCCTCTCACCAACGTCAGGGGCCGGCGGGCGATGCCTCGTCAGCGACGCCGCACGACGCACTCGCGGGGATGCACGTGCTGCTCGTCGAGGACGAAGACGATGCGATGGCGCTGCTCTCCGCCACGCTTCACGACACGCGCGCACGCGTGACGACGCTGACGTCTTGCGCCGCCGCACTGGACTACATTCGCAGTGCGGCAGACGATGAGCGTCCCCACGTGCTCGTTTCGGACATCGGAATGGCGCCCCAGGACGGCTACCATCTCATCGCAGAGGTACGGAAGCTGCCAGCGGACCAGGGCGGGAGCATTCCGGCCGTCGCCGTCACGGCCTACGCATCAGCGACTGATCGGCAGCGAGTGCTGGACGCGGGGTACCACGAACACGTTCCGAAACCCGTGGACCCCGCGGCCCTCGTCGCGGCGATCGCCCGGGCGAGACGCGATTCGGGCGTCTGACGCGCCCCACGCCCGCGATCCCTATTCGGCGATCACGACAGGCGTATCCACAACGTGTTCGGCGACGAACCACGCCTGGAGCTCGTTCGTACGGATCACGTCGCTGACGATCAGATCGTTCGTCCCCTGATCGTCTTGTTCGGCGGCCCGGCGAGCCATCGTGCGCGCTTCCTTCAGCACGATCTCGTGCGCGTGGAGCAGCCGCGAGATCTGGACCGGCACCTCTTCGCGCCCCTTCGGTGGCCGCGGAACGATCGTCGTTTCCGCCACGTCGTGCGACATGGCGACGCTTATCCCGCCCAGGAGCTGGATGCGCTCGGCGAGCTCGTCCACGAGCTTGTTCTGCTCTTCGTAATGCTTGTCGAACAGCAGGTGCAGTTGATAGAACGTCGGCCCCGAGACCTGCCAATGGTGCTTCTTGTACAAATCTCGCAGGGTCATGGTGTCTGCAAGCAGTTGATTCAGGTTCGCGACACTCTCGCGGCAGATGTTCTCCGAGAGCGCAATCGGCATTCTCACGAGGTGTCCGAACGGCTGAATCTCGTGCGCCCTTTGATGCACGACCGGGCTGGCGTGCTGGAGGATCTCATCGGCGTCCAGGATGGCTTTGCTCATGACGGTTCCTTTCGCAAGAAAAGTTCCACGCGTTCAACGGCTCGCGCGCAAGTCTGCGTCGACCGTCCGCCCAATCCGGGCGACGATGTCGGGCACGGCCTCCACATCAGCCAGCGTCGTGTGGAAGTTCACGATGCAGGCGCGCAGCACGTACCGGCCGCCGACGACGGCGTTCGATACGAACGTTTCACCACCGCGCTGGAGGCGATCCAGCAGCTCGCGGTTCAGCGCGTCGAGATGGCGCTCCACCTCATCGTCGCCCACGCCCTTCCGCTGATCTTCCGGGACGAAACGGAAGGTCGTAATGCTGAGGGCCTGAGTGAACAACTGCAGCTCGGGATGCCGCTTCACGGCTTCAGCCATCGCACGTGAGAGGTGAATATCGTCTGCGATCATCTGCCGGTAGCCTGCGGCTCCGGCGTGCTTCATCGCGAGCCACACCTTGAGCGCTCGGAACCCGCGCGAGTTCTGCGGACCGTAGTCGACGTAGTTCGTCGCGCGCTCCTCGAAGTGGTAGTAAGGCGGGTGGTACGCAAATGCGTTGCGCAGCGCGTCCGCATCGCGCACCAGCGCGCATCCCGCTTCGAGCGGGGCGTAGAGCCACTTATGCGGATCGACGGCGACGGAATCCGCCGCGCTCAGTGCACGGAGATCGTCCGGCGCCTCTTGGACTGCCGCCGCGAAGCCGCCGTACGCGCCGTCCACGTGAAACCACAGTCCGTACTCACGACAGATCGCCGCGATGGCCGCCAGCGGATCGACGGCGCCCGTGCCGACGGAGCCGGCCGTCCCAATGACCATGCACGGCACGTCTCCGGATGCGGCGTCCGCCTCGATTTGCCTCCGCAGCTCGTCGACGTCCATGCGCAGATCCCAGTCGGTAGGAATCCAGCGAATGGAGGACGAGCCGAGCCCGCTCAGGTCCGCGGCCTTCTGAATCCACGTGTGCGTCTCGGCCGAGCCGTACACACGAAGGGGCCGTCCGCCCGCGGCGACACCCTGCTCCCGGAGATTCCAGCCGGCCTTCGCGGCGCGCGCGGCCATGAAGCAGACGAGGTTGGCCATGTTGCCGCCGCTCACGAGCAGCCCGCCACAATTCTCGGGATATCCGATGAACGAGGCGATCCAGCGCACGGTCTGCCCTTCGATTTCCGTCGCGGCCGGCGAGAGCATCCAGGCGCCCACGTTCGGATTCACCGCGGATGCGAGAAAATCCCCCAGAATGCCGATGGGCGCCGGCGCTGATGTGATGTAACCAAAAAATCGCGGGTGGCCGTTGAAGAGCGAGTGGTCGAAAAGCAGGGACGCGGTCTGCTCGAGCAGAACGCCGGGGTCAGTGCCCCCTTCGGGCAGCGGACCGTTCAGGTCGAGCGCGGTGCGCACGTCGGAAGGGGACTCGTTTCGCGTGACGGGCCGTCGCGGAAGCGATTCGAGGAAATCAGCCACCGTATCGACGAGCCGATGGCCAAGCGTGCGAAACGCCGCGGCATCCAGCGCAAGCGGCGTGTTGCGCGCCGATTCCACAGCGCTGTCGGATTCCTGTGCCCGCGCATCCATGAACCGTCCATTGTATGGCCGGAGTGCCGGGTCCAAGAGACCCGGCCATTCTCCGGCGGAACAAAGCCGTAGACATCCTACGTCTAAGGCCGTAGACTGTCTACGACATGCCCAAGCACGCTGGCGACCGTCCCCTGGAGCTTCTCCAGGGCACCCTCGACATGTTGATCCTTCGCACGCTGCAGTGGGGGCCTCGCCACGGGCACGGCATCGGACAGGCGATCCGCGCCCAGTCCGACGATCTGCTCAAAGTGGAAACGGGTTCCCTCTACCCTGCGCTCCATCGCCTCGTGAAGCGCGGGTGGCTCAAGGCCGAGTGGGGCATCAGCGAAGCGAACCAGCGTGCGAAGTACTACCAGTTGACGGCGGCGGGCAAAGCCCAATTGGTGCGTGAGCAGGATCGGTGGTCGCGGCTCGTGCACGCGATCGGTCGAATCATGAACCCGGTGCCGTCCAAGGAGTAGGACCATGCGCCCAGACGAGCGGGAACTCGATGAGGAACTTCGCGGTCATCTGGCGCTGAACGTCAAGGAACGGATCGAGCGCGGCGAGGATCCCGAATTGGCCCGGCGCGCGGCGCTCCGCGAACTTGGCTACGTGCCGGCCATACGCGAGTCGATGCGGCGTGTCTGGTACAGCCGGCTCTTCGATGCAGCTACTGCGTTGGGACGCGACATCCGCTTCGCGCTGCGCTCCTTGATCCGCGCGAAAGGCCTTGCCGCGACCGTCATCGTGACGCTGGCGCTCGGCATCGGCGCCAATGCCGCGATCTTCAGCGTGGTGCGCGGCGTGCTCCTGCGCCCGCTCGTCAACCGCGATGAGGATCGCCTCGTCTACATCCGCCAGAGCGCTCCGGGTGTCGGCGCCGAGAACATTACGTTCTCCGTGCCCGAAATCAGGGACCTCGAGTCGCGCGTCACCACGATCGGCGCGTTCGGCGATTTCTCCACGGTCGACCTGACGATGATCGGCCTCGGTCTGGACGCGCGGATGGTGAAGGCCGGGGTCGTGAGTGGATCGTTCTTCGACGTGATGGGCCTTCGCCCCGTGCTCGGCCGCCTGCTGAACGCGAACGATGACGGCCCCGATGCCGCGGGCGCGGCGGTTCTCACCTACCGGTTCTGGGCCACGACGCTGAAGAGCGATCCCACTGTCGTCGGGAAAGCGATTCGGCTCGGTCCCCGCACCGCGACGGTGGTCGGCGTCCTCGAGCCGTCCGTGCCGTACCCGGCCGATACCGAGATCATCGCCAACATCGTCACCAGCCCGCACCACATGGGAGCGACGATGGTCACGAACCGCACGCATCGCATGACCGAGCTGTTCGGGCGCCTCCCGCCGGGTGTCTCGCTCGAGGCCGCGCGTGCCGAGCTGACGGCCGTCCATGCGGCAATCGTGCGGGAGCATCCCGAGGCCTATACTCCGGACTCAGACGTGCAGCTGCGCGTCACGCGGCTCCGCGATCAAATCGCGGCCCCAGCACGGACGGTCCTGCTCGTGCTTCTTGCCGCGGCCGCGGTTGTGTTCATCATCGCCTGTTCGAACGTAGCGAACCTGATTCTCGCGCGATCGGTGCGCCGCGAAGGCGAGCTCGCGGTCCGCGCGGCGCTCGGCGCCAGCCATGGCGCGCTCCGCCGCACGCTGCTCGCCGAAAGCCTGGTGCTCTGCGGAGCCGGTGCCGTGCTCGGCGTCGTCGTGGCGGACCCATTCGTCAACGCCGTCGCCCGTTATGCTGCGCGCTTCTCGATCCGCGCGCTCGATGTCACCGTCGATCCAAGCGTGCTCTGGATTGGCGCCGGGCTCGCCATCATCGCGGCCGTGCTGCTCGCCTACGTGCCGCGCCTGCCATCGCCGCACGCGCCCGCGGGCCTGGGCCTCGCGGCGGGCACCGTCCGAATCACGCCGAGCGCGAACCGGCGGCTGCGGATATTCGCGACGACCCAGATCGCGTTCTCGTTCGTGCTGCTGGCGGGTGCGGCCATGCTCCTCGCCACGCTCGTCGTCCTCCAACGGGCGAACACCGGGTACGACATGCGGCACGTGCTCGCCTTCGACATCCCGACGTCCGCACCGGGCGTCGGCATTGGAAGCGCGAAGGTCATCGATTTTTACGATCAGACGACGCGGCGTGTCGGCCAGCTGCCGGGCGTTGAAGGTGTTTCGGTCGGAAGCTTCGTGCCGTGGCGCGACGCCGGCACCTTCGGTCCGGCTCTGTCTTTCGCGGTCGAAGGCTACACGCCGGCAAACGGAGAGGAGAACCCGCGCGCGCGGTTCCGCATCGCCGCCCCGCATTTCTTCGACGTGCTCGGGATTCCGCTGCTCGCCGGCCGCGACTTCACCGATGCGGATCGCGCGGACCACGAGCCGGTGGTCATCGTCAGCCAGACTCTGGCCCGGCGGCTGTTCCCGAACGGCGAGGCGCTGAACCGCAAGATGTGGTGGACCGATCCGTATTTCGGAAAGCATCCCGTCCCGCGTCGCATCGTCGGCATCGTCGCCGATGTGGACGATGAAAGCGTCGTCCAGCAGGCGGCGATGACAGTGTATCAGCCGGTCCGTCAGATAGGTGTCGGGGGACGCTTGTTCGTCCGCGTCGCGGGCGATCCGTACGCCCTCGTACCCGCGATCACCCGCACGATCCGCACCATCGCCGCCGACCAGCCGGTCGAGCGCGCCGCCACGCTCGAAGACGTCCGCTCCGAGGTCCTGTCGCCCGAGCGGCTGAACGCGTTCGTGTTCTCCGGGTTCGCGGGCATCGCGCTGCTCATCGCGGTCGTGGGCGTGGCGGGCGTGCTGGCGTTCTCGGTCAGCGCGCGCACGCGCGAGTTCGGGATCCGTCTCGCCGTCGGATCCGCGCCACGACGCCTGCTGGCGCGCGTGCTCTCGGAGGGCGTGCTGATCGCGGCAATTGGCATCGCCACGGGTGCCGGCTGCGGATACGTGCTCGCCGAGCTCGCGGGACGGTTCTTCGAGCACGTGGAGCTGCCAGGGATCCTGCCGCTCGCCTTTGCGGCAACACTGCTCATGGCCGCCGCGGTGCTCGCGTCACTCATGCCCGCGGCGCGCGCGTCGCGCGTCGACGTCCTCCAGGCGCTCCGATCGGAGTAAGAGACGGGTCCCGCTCGGCGGATGGCTTCTCGTCAGAGGGATCGCGCCGGTGACGACCGCTCCGCCGCAAGGCGCACTCGCCGTGCCTGCCAGAGATGGCGCCGCTCGTGCGCCGCAATGACGTGCAGACCGGTGGCCAGGCTGAAGCGAACGCCCCGGATGAATGGATTGGGGAACCGCACTCGGGCCAGATCGATATTCGCGTACGTCTGAATGAATGCGCGCACGTTGCCGTGGGTCGCGAGAAAACTGCTGAATGCGTCCTCGAGCGGCGGCGCGGATCGCGGTCTGATCGTTCGTGGCGCCTTGCTCTTCAGCTTCACGGGAGGTTCGAGATACGCCACGAACCATCCGCCGACGAGGCCCGGTTGTGCAGGCCTGAGGCGCCGGCTGCCTTTGCCGAGTGCATGCGCCGCCGAACGCTCCATCGCTGCGAGATACACGCGATTGGCCGTCGCGAGGTGATCGAGGCATTCCGCAACGCTCCACGACCCGGGCTCGGCGCGCCACGCGCCCTGAGCGGTCGTCCAACCCTGCACGAGTGCGATCGCGTCTCGCTCCGAGGCGGCCAGCGCAGCGCACAGATTCAGAGGGGCGGCCGGCAGCGCTTCGCCCAGGGCAAGGGCTCG
>JAICSD010000513.1 GCA_025937075.1 Vicinamibacteria bacterium
CGCGCTCGATTCGGCGCGCATGACCGAGCGCCTGCTCATACGAAGGAGGAAGTATCGATTCAAGCAAGAAGCACCCGAGAACAAAGACTTTAGCATGGCCGTGATATGTTCCTGCGCATGCCACGCCTCCGCGCGAGCCGGCTTCGCACGCGCGTGCTGCTGATCCTGCTTGCGGCCGTGTCGGTTGCCGCGCTCTTCACGACGCGGGTCTCGCGGAAGATGCCCGACTTCGAAGTCTACTGGACGGCGGGGTCGCGCGCCGCCGAAGCCCAGCCGCTCTATCGCGCGGAGGACGGACATTATCAGTTCAAGTACCTGCCCGCGTTTGCGATGCTCGCGGTTCCCCTGGCGTCGCTGCCGCTCGAGGCGGCGAAGGCGCTGTGGTTCGGGTGCTCGGCCGTCCTGATGGCGGTCCTGCTCGCGCTGAGCGCACGTGCGATTCCGGCCCCTCGGTTGCCACTCGTGCTTCTGCTCGTCGTCACGTTCGTCGCGATGGCAAAGTTTTACGCCCACGAGCTCGTGCTGGGGCAGGTGAATCTGTTGTTCGCGGTGCTCGTGATGCTGGCGGTCCTGCAGCTCCGGCACGGCGGACACGCGGCCGCGGGACTTCTCCTCGCCGCGGCGGTGATCATCAAGCCGTACGCGGTGCTGTTCGCGCCGTGGCTTGCGGTACGATCGCCGCGTGCAGGGTTCGCCACGATGATGATCGCCCTCGTCGTGGCGCTCGTCGTGCCGGCCGCTCTCTACGGGTGGCACGACAACGTGCGGCTCCTCGCCGACTGGTGGCGGACGATCCGCACGTCGACGACGCCGAACCTGACGAATCAGGACAATGTGTCGCTCGCAGCGATGTTCCACCGGTGGCTCGGCGATCAGCCCGCGGCGGGCACGTTTGCGGCGATCACGGGCGCGCTGCTGCTCGGCCTCACCGGCGTGGTCATCGCCGGACGCGGAGCACTACCCTCGGCCGAAACGCTCGAAGCCGCGCTGCTGCTGATCCTCATCCCGCTGCTGTCGCCGCAGGGCTGGGACTATGTGTTCCTGATTGCGACGCCTGGCGTGATGCTGCTCATCGACAAGCTGCCGGCGCTTCCGCGCGGGCTGCGGATCGCGACGGCCCTGGCGATCGCCGCCGCGGGCTTGAGCATTTACGATGTGATGGGACGCAGCGCATACGCGGCGTTCATGGCCACGTCCGCCATCACGATCTGTTTCCTGATTGAAGCGTCGGCGCTCATCACGCTGCGCTTCCGCCGTGCGGCGTGAAGGGACCCCACCCGCGAACTCCGCGCAATTCGCGGTACGCCGCGAACTCCGCGCAATTCGCGGCCGGGACGTGTCACACGGGCGAGCAGCTCAGTGCGCGGAGCCGGTGCGGCGCGCGCGGCGCCTCTTGATGTAAAGCAGGCTCAGAGCGGCCATGAGCAGGGGCGCGGTCAAGAGAAAGATCCGAAGAAACATGGGGTCTCCTTTCGGCGGCGGGAGAGGGCAAGCACGGTGCCGGGACTGTCCTCTGCACCGAACAATCCCGTCAACTGATTGCAGGAACGTGTGTTCCGGAGGGAAGATCGCGTAGCGGGGGGCCACGGGCCTGCGCACGCGCCGGTCACGACGTACAGAATCGTGACCGGGGTTGCAGGAATCGTGGCGGCGCGCCTCGAGCTTCATGCAGACGCAGATACGCATCCTGGTCACCGGCGGGACGTTCGACAAGGAGTACGATGAGCTGACCGGACGCCTGTTCTTTCGCGAGACACACGTCGTGGAGATGCTGCGGCGGGGCCGTGCGCGGCTTCTGCTCGAGGTCGAGACGATCCTGATGATCGACAGTCTCGACATGGACGACCGCAGCCGCGCGCGCATCGTGGAACGGTGCCGCGCATGCCGCGAGCGCGCGATCGTCATCACGCACGGGACCGACACGATGGTTGAAACGGCGCGCGCCATCGCTGCGGCAGATGTCGCGGGCAAGACGATCGTGCTGACCGGAGCCATGGTGCCTTATGCGTTCGGCAGCTCGGACGGACTTTTCAATCTCGGGAGCGCGCTGTCGTTCGTCCAGGTGCTGCCGGCTGGCGTCTACATCGCGATGAACGGACAGCATTTCGCGTGGGACGACTGCCGCAAGGACCGCGAGACGGGCGTCTTCGAGCGCGTCCCGCCCGAGGGCGGCGACGCCCGCGAGCATCAGTAAGGGAGCCAAATCGTGGAAGTCACCAGGCTTCAATCGAAGCTGCCGTCGGTCGGCACGACGATCTTCACCGTCATGTCGAAGCTGGCGGCGGACACCGGCGCCATCAACCTGTCACAGGGCTATCCGGACTTCAATTGCGACCCGGCGCTGATCGATGCGGTGGCGCGCCACATGCGCGAGGGGCGCAACCAGTACGCGCCGATGCAGGGCGTCCCGGTCCTCCGGCGGGCGATAGTCGAGAAATTCGCCGCGCTCTACGGCGCGTCGTACGAC
>JAICSD010000037.1 GCA_025937075.1 Vicinamibacteria bacterium
AGCATCATCGAGGAGAACACGCGATCGAACGATCCATCCTCGTACGCGAGCGTATCCGCGAATCCTCGATCGAAGCGCACCGCGACACCAGCGCGCATGGCCTTCTGCGCCCCCCGCGCGAGCGCCTTGGGATCGGGATCCACACCCGTAATTCGCACACCCGGGTACTGCTGCGCGATGCGCACCGCGAGCGTGCCGGTGCCGCAACCAACGTCCAGTATCTCGTGTGACGCGAGCAGCTCTGCGCGAGCGATCAACTGATCGAGCGCCCGCATGAACCCGAACAGGCGGGTGAAGGGGTCGTACAGCGGGAGGAACACGTCTCGCCCAGCCGCGGGAAGATATCGTCGTCGTTCCTCGTGCATCAACTGGCTATTATGAACCCGCGAGCCCCGCTCACCAGCCTTGGCGCACCGCCAGCCACAATGCGCCGCCGATCGCCACGCCGGCCGCGATCACGGCGGTCACCGAGCCTGCGAAGTAGGGATAGATCATGAACGCCAGACCGGCGATGAGGTGCGGCCAGCGCTCCTGTTTCTTGCCGTACACGAGGAGCACGAACCCGATCCCGCCGGTCACCAGCGACAGGAACAGGAGTGAGGGATCGAGCGTCATCCGGTCTAGGGCGCCTGAGCCCGCGCGTCCGTTCGGTCGGGAGCGATCAATCCGTTCTGCTGGAGAAACGCGCGTACGCTGTCGGTGAGCTTCGCGCCGTCGGCGTCCGCAGCGTTCAGGTGTCCGCCGCGAATTTCGACGAACGTCTTCTGCGCGGTGGCCGCATCGAACAGCATGCGCGCTTGCGCGATCGGCACCACATCGTCCTCAGGGCTGTGCAGGAAGAGCATCGGCGCGCGGATCGCCACGATCTTTTCGATGGATTCGAAGTGGCTCTGCATCAGGAGGCGCATTGGAAACAGCGGATAGCGCCGCTGGCTCATGCCAGTCTGCGATGCCGGCGCCCCTTCGAGCACGAGGCCGGCCGTCTCGACCTGCGACGCAAGGTCGATGGCGAGCGCCGATCCAAGCGACCATCCGTACACGATGATCCTGCGCGGCACGGCGCCGCGCGCCGTTCGCAGGTAATCGTAGGCCGCCCGGACATCGCCGGTCAGGGTCTCCTCGTTCGGCGCGCCATCGAGGCCTCCGAAGCCGCGGTACTCCGGCGCGGCGACGTTCAACCCTGCGTTCCTGAGCGCACGGTAGTGCGAGAGGCTCACGGGCGACGCAATCGTCGACGCGTTGCCGTGGAGAAACAGAATCCAGGGCGCGTCGCTGCCTGCCGGCATCATCCACGCAAACTGCCGAAGCCCGTCGTGCCGCGGAACATCGATCTGTTCGTACGTGAAGGATGGACGGTTCGGTGCGAGCGTGCGCCCGGCCTCGAGCACCAGCGTGCTCTCCTGGTTGACCAGCGAGAAGACCGCGATCCCGTAGCCGATGAACACGAGCGCGAGGAGACACAGAAGCACGCGGAACGGACGCGGACGCCAGCGCTTCCGCTTCCGCCGTTCCGGTCCCGTGTACCTGGGTGTGCGCCACATGACGGCCGCTCAGATGATAACTCCCAACTCCCAACTCCCCGACTCCCAAATTCCAGATTTCCAAGCTCCAACAACGAACAACCAACAACCAGCAACCGACAACCGACCTCCAACCTCCTCTGGACATCACCATCACATTGAGGCAGTCTGATCGGGATCCTCGCAATGGCGTCGAATCCCTGGACTGCGACGACGCGGACGACGCGTTCCATTCATGTGCCTCCCGTTCGGGCCGAGCATCTCCTCGCTGCCGGCCAGTCGATTCAGAGTCCCGAGACGCGTCTGCACTATCGGATCGAGCGGCTGCTCGGAGAGGGCGGCTTCGGTCAGGCGTATCTGGCCCGACGCGTGACGCCGTCGGACGCGGTACCGGAGGTCGTCTGCATAAAGGTGAGCGCGCGGATCGATGGCTGGCTGCGTGAAGCGTACTTCGGCCAGCTGCTGGATGGTCACCCGCGCGCGATCCGCGTCTTCGATGCGTTTCCGCTCATGCGAAGCAGCGGACAGGTCCTCTACTACCTGGTGCTCGAGTTCGCGGAACACGGAGATCTGAACGCGTTCCTCCGCGTATCGGACCGCGGCTGGTCGGAAGCGCGCGTGCGCCGCGAGATCACCGGAATCCTCGAGGTGCTGCGCAAGCTGCACCGCGGGCAGATGCTGCACCGCGATCTGACGCCGTTGAATATCTTCGTGTGCAGGGGGCCGAAGCTGAAGCTCGGGGACTTCGGCATCGTGCGGCAGCAGAGCGATGGCCGTGGCATCACGGCGCACACGATGAACGCGATGACGGCGCCGAGCGATCTGATCGGCCGCGCCGCGCCGAAGTGGCAGGCGCGTGACGACGTGTATCAGGTCGGTCAGTTGCTCGGGATGCTGCTGAAGGGAGATGCGCGGCAGCGGATTCACACCGGCGACATCCGCCGGCTGTCCTGCAGCGATCACCTGAAAGAGATCGTGCACCGGTGCCTGGGCGAGCGGCGCAAGCGGTACGAGAGCGCGGAGGAGATGATCACCGCCCTGCGGAACCCGCCGGCATCGCTGAGGTCCGGCGCGCTGCGCACGCTCGAGGGGGTGCATCTCGCGTTCACCGGCATCCTCGCGCGGCCGCGCAAGGTTGCCGCCCGTGCGGCCCGGCGCGCCGGCGCGATCGTGCACGGTGGCCCCTCTGCGATCACCACCGTCGTCGTACGCGGACGTCCGAACGCGCAGCAGGCCGCCGGACGCGATGGCGGGCTCAAGCTCATGGAGATCAAGCGCCTCCGCGAGAAGGGGCACCGAATCACACTCCTCAACGAGACGCAGTTCTGGCGCCTCGCGGCCCGGCCATAAAGTGATTTCGCGCTCGGATTAGTCCGCGTCATCCGCGTCCGCTGGCGCCGAAATTGCTCCTCGGATTCCATGACTCCACAAGCGATCAGCAGTCCACGGCGGGAGCTCGGGCGTGCGGGGCCGCAGGTTTCGGCGATCGGCCTCGGCTGCATGGGCATGTCCGACTTCTACGGTTCCGCGGATGACAGCACGTCAATCAACACGATCCATCGTGCCCTCGACATCGGGATCAACTTCCTGGATACGGCCGACGTGTACGGCCCGTTCACGAACGAGCGCCTCGTCGGCCGTGCGATTCGCGGCCGCCGCAACGATGTCGTGCTCGCGACGAAGTTCGGCAACGTCCGGACACTCGACGGCGCGTTTCACGGGATCGACGGCCGCCCGGATTACGTGCGCGAGGCCTGCGACGCATCCCTGCAGCGCCTCGGGGTGGACACGATCGACGTGTACTACCAGCACCGCGTGGATCCAAAGACCCCGATCGAAGACACCGTTGGCGCGATGGCGGATCTCGTCCGTGCCGGCAAAGTGCGGTACCTCGGCCTGTCCGAGGCGGCGGCGGCGACGCTGCGGCGAGCGTACGTGGTGCACCCGATTGCCGCGCTCCAGACGGAATACTCGCTCTGGACGCGCGACCCCGAGCAGGAGCTGCTCGGGACGTGCCGCGAGCTCGGCGTCGCGTTCGTCGCGTACAGTCCCCTGGGCCGCGGATTTCTGACCGGCCGCTTCACGTCCGTCGACGACTTCGCGCCCGACGACTGGCGGCGCAACAATCCGCGCTTCCAGGGAGAGAATTTCCAGCGCAATCTCGATCTCGTCAGGCAGGTGGAGTTGCTCGCGCAAGCGAAGGGCTGCACGCCGGCACAACTCGCGCTCGCGTGGCTGCTCTCGCGAGGTACCGATGTAATCCCGATCCCGGGCTCGACACGCGCGGAGCGCGTCGTGGAGAACGCAAACGCCACGCACATTCAGCTCACGTCCGAGGAGATTGCGTCGCTCGATTCGATCGGGCCCCGCGTTGCCGGAGACCGCTACCCGGAAGGCGGGATGCGGGCGGTGAACCGCTGACAGTCTTTCAGACAGAAAGGAGCGACGGCATGGCCGTGACCAGCACGATTCAGTGGCAGCACGACTTCGACGCGGCGCTGGCGCACGCAGGGGCGGATCGCCTGGTGCTGCTGGACTTCAGCGCAGCGCCCATGTGAAGCGGCTGCGCTCGGCTGGATGCCGAGGTGTATCCGGACCCGCGCGTCTCGGAGTACGTGACGCGTCATTTCGTTCCCGTCCGTGCGCACGTGAAAGAACAAAGGGACGAGTACCGCCGCTTGAGCGAGCGGTTCGACGCGCAGTGGACGCCGACGATCTTGATGGTCGACGAGGACGGCCACGAGCGTCATCGCATCGAAGGATTCCTGCCCGTCGACGATTTTCTGTCGCAGCTCGCGCTCGGCCGCGCGAAAGCGGCGTTTGCGGGAAAAGACTACCCGGCCGCAGAGCGTTTGTATCGCGAAGTACTCGAGAAGTTCCCGTCCACCGATGCCGCGCCGGAGGCGCAATATTGGGCCGGGGTCTCACGGTATCGCGCGACGAACGATGCCGCGGCGCTCTCCGATACATCGCGTGCGTTTCGCGAGCGCTATCAGGACACGACGTGGGCGAAGAAAGCATCCGTGTGGAAGTGAAATAGAGCAGAGAGGCTCCGCGATTCGTGCAGAATACTTGGCGGCCCTAAAAGGGCCGCCCCACGAGCGAGGAGCCCTGTCATGCCGAAGCGTTCGTCACGATCGACCCGGTCACGCTCACGCCGACGCAGCCCCACACGCGCACGCACGCCCACAGGCACACGTACACGCGCACGCGCCGTCGGTACCATCCTCGCGTGGGATGACGACCCGGGCGCACCAGAAGCCGCGGACAAGCGCACGCCGGCGACCCGCGCGGTTCCGGATCTGGCGGGCACGCTCGCCGTTTCGATCAAAGGCAAGACACCGACGCCCCGGCAGTATGCGAAGGGGACGCGCGAGTTCCGGTTCTGGGCCGCGGCCGATGCGCTCGCGCGCGCCGCTCACTTCTGGTCGCGCATCGTCGGCGCGCGCACGAAATGGTTCACGGGCGCGTCGCTGCCCGTGACGCTCGACGCCGGCGTCGATCTGAACGCGTACTATGACCGGGCGGGGCTCTCGTTTTTCCATCAGGAAGTCTCCGGACTCGTCGTCTTTTCGGGCGAGAGTCCCGATGTGCTGTGCCACGAGCTGGGGCACGCGGTGCTCGACGCCATCCGTCCGGAGCTGTGGGACACGAGCACCGCCGAAACGGCAGCCTTCCACGAATCGTTCGGCGACATCAGCGCGATTCTGTCGAACCTGCAGCTCGAATCGGTGCGCCGCACGGTGCTCCAGGAGACGATGGGCCGGCTGTATCACAGCTCGCGGCTGTCACGGCTCGCGGAGCAGCTCGGGTGGGCGCTGCGACAGATCGCGGCCGACGCGACGGACAAGGACTGTCTTCGCAATGCCGTGAACGCGTTCTTCTATCGCGATCCGAACACGCTGCCCCCGATGGCGCCCGCCTCGAGCCTCTCGTCGGAGCCGCATTCGTTCTCGCGCGTGTTCACAGGGGCGTTCTTCGAAGGCCTCGCCGGAATGGTCAACGCGAACGTGACGGAGGCACAGCTGCAGCAGGCGTCGGTCGACGCGGCGACGCTGCTCATCGCGGCCGTGCGTGCATCACCAATCGTTGCGGACTACTACAGCCAGATCGCCGCCCATCTCATCAGCGCCGCCACGTCCGACAACGCGCGGCAGGCGTTCCGCGCCGCGTTCGTGCGTCACGGTGTGCTGTCGCTCGAGGGCGCCCTCTCCGTCGAAGCAGAGACGGCTGCCGCGCTACGGCGCCCGGGCGCGGCCGGTCGAGCAGCTGCCATCGCGGAAATCACGCGTTCGCCGGCCGTGCGACACATCTCGATGTCCGGCGCGCGCTACGGCCTGGGCCGGCGCCCGATCCTCGTGCAGGCGCCCGCCGATCTGAAGCGCTACGGCGTCTCGTCCGGCGCCGTCGACACAGGGTCCGTGCAGGCGCCCAGTGCGGATGCGGCCGCACGCTCCTACGTCGAGGATCTGTTCCGCCGCGGCCGCATCGATATGCGAGGCACCACCGGCCTGCAGAATCCGGTCGTGCATCCGTTCACGCGCAAGACGCACCGCCTGGTGGACGATGGGGCGCGGCTGGTGCTGGAACGCCGCTGCTTCGATTGCGGGTTTGACCATTGAGGATGAGGGGCATAGGATGCGAAGAGGGCATGGCAAAGAAGCAATCCAAGCGCGCGCGCGCCGCTCCTCGGAAGAAGAGGACGAAGAAGAAGACCTCGAAGCCGTCGGCGGCGGCGCTGGCGGCAACGAAGCGCGCGCAGAAGAAATTCAGCCGCGACGCCTACCTGCGCGGTGAAGCAAAGTGCGTGAAGGATGGAAAGCTCGAGCCCGGCGCAACGTTCGAGCTGCACGGGTTCGAGGAGGACGGCACGCCCGTGATCACGCGCCGCCGGTTCTCGATCACCTGACCGTCAGCTCTTCAGCCAGAACCCGACGACCGTCCCGATCGTGCCCGCGGCCCACTTCTCGACCTCCGCGTCGTAGCGGCCAGACAGCATTACCCACAGGCCCGCCGCGAGCACCAATACGGACACGACGATCTGCATCATCGCTGGCGTCCTGCCGGCTGGGACGGCGGCCGCTCTCGGACGCGTACGGCCGCTGACCGCCAGCGCCGCGATACCGAGAATTGCAACGACGCCGGGGAGGGAGAAGAGAAACCCTGCGAGTCCGTTCATCGTGCTCCTTGTCTGATCCGAGGCACGCGCTACGCTCACGCACCCGCGGAGGGCATCAACATACCTCACGTCGGCGGGGAAGCCTCTATAATCGCGCCCATGATGTCCGGATGGACGCGGAGAGCGTTTCTCAAGACGGCGGCGGCGGGCGTTGCCCTTGCGATCCCGCGGCAGGGTAGGGCGGCACAAGGGATGTTCGTCTCGCTGAATCCTTCCCTGACAAAGAAGATGGACTGGCCCGGGTTTGCGCGGCTCGCGGCATCGACCGGCTACGGCGGCGTCGACGTCAACCTGCCGGCCGCGCAGGCGCAAGGCGTGGACGCGACGCGCGCGCTGCTGCACGAGCTCGGTCTGAAGCCCGGCGCGATCAATCTCCCTGTCCAGTTCGCCGGCGACGAACCCACATTCCGTCAGGGGCTCGCACGCCTGGGCGACGCCGCCGCTTTTGCCGCTGCCATCGAGTGCCCGCGCATGGTGGCGGTGCTCCCGCCATCGAGCGCCACGCCGAAGGAGGAGCTCAGGCCACTGCTGCGCGATCGGATTGCCGCCATGGCGGAGATCCTTCAACGCTCGAACCTGCGGCTTGGCCTGGAATTCCTGGGACCGCTGCACTTCCGCACGCGGCAGCCGCACGAGTTCATCTGGCGCATGGACGAGACGCTGGCGTTCAGCAAGGACTGCGGCCCGAATGTCGGCCTGCTGCTGGACGCGTGGCATTGGCATCACGCCGGAGCCAGCGCGGCGGACATCAAGGCCGCGGGCCGCTCGCGTATCGTCCACATTCACGTCTCCGATGCGAAGGGGCAGCCTCCCGAGGAGGTGCGCGACAACCAGCGGCTGCTGCCGGGTGAAGGCGTCATCGATCTCGTCACGTTCTTCCGCGCGCTGCAGGAGATCGGCTACGCCGACGCGGTGAGTCCGGAACCGCTCGGCAGAATTCCCGAATCGATGTCCTCGGAGGAAGGGGCGCGCCTCGGGTTGTCGTCGACGATGAGCGTCATGCAGAAAGCCGGCGTGATCGGCGCAGGCGCGGCGGCCACACGATCGCAGCCGCAGGACGCGCGGATGGAGTGGTGGCGCGACGCGCGGTTCGGCATGTTCATCCATTGGGGCTTGTACGCGGTGCCCGCCGGCGATTACAAGGGGCACCGCTCGAAAGAGATCGGCGAGTGGATCATGTCGTGGGCGAACATCCCGCGCGCCGAGTACGAGCGGTTCGCCGCGCAGTTCAACCCGGTGAAGTTCAACGCCGCGCGCTGGGTGCAGATCGCCAAGGACGCCGGGATGAAGTACATCGTGATCACGTCGAAGCACCACGACGGGTTCAGCATGTTCGACAGCGCCGTCTCCGACTACGACATCGTCGACTCGACGCCGTTCAAGCGTGATCCGATGCGCGAGCTGGCGGACGAATGCCGGCGCCAGGGCCTGAGGTTCGCGTTCTACTACTCGATCATGGACTGGCATCACCCGTCTCAGTACGTCGACGCCCCGGGGAAGTATCCGACCGCGGGCAACGGTCAGACGAAGATGCTCGAAGGGAGGAAGCCGGAATACGTCGCCTACATGAAGGCGCAGCTCAGGGAGCTCGTCACGAAGTACGACCCGGCCGTCCTCTGGTTCGACGGCGAATGGGTCAACTGGTGGACGGAGGAGGACGGGCAGGATCTCTACGAATACGTGCGGGGTTTGAAGCCCGATATCCTCGTCAACAATCGCGTCGGCAAGGGCCGGCGCGGGATGCAGGGCATGAACAAGACGGACCGCCGGTACTCAGGGGACTTCGGCACGCCCGAACAGCAGATCCCGGCGACGGGCCTTCCCGGCGTGGACTGGGAAAGCTGCATGACGATGAACGATACCTGGGGCTTCAAGTCGTATGACGAGAACTGGAAGCCGGCGCCGCAGCTGATTCGCAACCTGATCGACATCGTGTCGAAGGGAGGCAACTACCTGCTCAACGTGGGGCCGACGGCTGAAGGAGAGATTCCGGCGCCGAGTGTCGAGCGTCTTTCGGCAATTGGCCGGTGGCTCGCCGTCAATGGTGAGGCGGTCTACGGGACCACCGCAAGTCCGTTCGCGACGCAGCTTCCGTGGGGCCGCGCGACGCGGAAGCAGGGCACGCTTTATCTGCAGGTGTTCGATTGGCCTGCCAACGGGGCGCTCACGGTTCCGGCGTTCGACGGGTCCATTCGATCCGCCTCGCTGCTCGGCGTGTCCGGCGCGACGCTCGCCGTATCGAAGACTCCAGACGGATGGTCGATCGCGCTGCCGGAGAAGGCCCCTGATTCAATCGCGTCGGTGATCAAGATCGACTCCTGACCTCCAATTCCCAACTCCCAAAGCATGCGAATTGAGGAATTGGGAAGTGGGAATTGGGAGTTGGGCGTTGGAAGTTGGAGGTTGTCGTGAGCGAAGCGATCGGCTTCATCGGACTGGGCGTCATGGGGCGGCCCATGGCGCGCAACCTGATGAAGGCTGGCTATCCGCTCGTGGTGCACAGCCGGAGCGCACCGCCTGTGGACGCGCTCGTCAGCGAAGGCGCATCGCGCGCGGACTCGCCCGCGGACGTGGCGCGCCGCGCCACGCGCATCTTCACGATGCTGCCCGATTCGCCCGACGTCGAGCTCGTGATGGAAGGACCGCACGGTGTCTTCAGCGCGCTGCAGCGCGGAACGATCCTGATCGACGCGAGCAGCATCGCGCCCGCGACCGCGCGTCGCCTTGCCGCACGCGCGCACCATCTCGGCGCCGCGATGCTCGACGCGCCGGTGAGCGGCGGCGAGATTGGCGCCATCGAGGGAACCCTTTCGATCATGGTCGGCGGCGACGCCGATGTGTTCAGCCGGGTCAAGCCGATCCTCGACGTGATTGGAAATCCGGAGCGCGTGATCCGGATCGGTGAATCCGGCGCGGGCCAGATCTGCAAAGTGTGCAATCAGATGGTCATTGGTGGCGCCCTCGCCGCCGTCGCCGAAGCGTTCGCGCTCGCGCGTAAGGCTCAGGTGGACGTGTCCCTCGTTCGCAAGGCCCTGCTTGGCGGCTTTGCCGCCAGCCGTGTACTCGACGTGCACGGCGAGCGCATGCTCAAAGCGGATTACAAGCCCGGATTCCGCGCTGCCCTGTACGCGAAGGACCTGAAAATCGCGGCCGAAGCCATCTCGGCGCACGCTTCGCCGTCGCCGGTGTCAGCCGTTGTGCATCAGCTTGCGCTGGCGCTCGTGGCCGCCGGCCGCGGCGACGACGACTACTCGGCCATCGCCACGATCCTCTTCAATCTCGCAGGTTTACCGACCTGAGCCAGTCGCACTCCGCGGCGGCACTGAGGTTGCAAACGCGAACGTGTGCCTCGCCTCAAACGCACCAAGAGCGAGCTCGACATGCTGGGTCACGCATACAGCGGTGTGTGTACGATGAGGGATACCGCGAACGACGCCGAACGCCCCGTGAAGCCGTATTTCGAAAATACGACGGTCTCCTCCGTCGAAGTCGACGTCGTCAACGCGGATCAGGACCAGACGCGCTCCACACGCACACGTCGGAAGCGCCGCTGAGACCGACCGCGGAACAACGCGGAACACGCGGACATGAGGAGCCGCGGGCTCCCCGACGCAGCCATCCTCCAAAACCCGCCCCACAGGTAAGATTCGTTCGTGCGTGAGCCGCTCGTACGCTCGCTCGGCCTCGCGGCCGCCGTCGCGTACTCGTCGTTCCTCGTGTGGCTGTACGCGACGCAGCCGCAGACGATGGCGCAGGTGACGGGCGGTCTCGCGTCCTCGATTGGTGCGTACCACGTCGATCCGCAGGCATTTTCCGATGGCCTGCAGTTCTTCCGGCACGATCAGTTCGTCGAGGCGCGCGCGGCGTTCGCCCGCGCGGACCCTGCCGAGCGCGACGCGCGCACGCAGTTCTACATCGCCTACTCCTATTACCGCCAGGGCTGGGGACATCTCTATAGCGACGATGCGTTGTTCGCGAAGGGGCTGGCGGCGGTCGACAAGGCGGTTGCGCTGGCGCCAGGCGGACGGCTCGTCGTGGACGATCCCGATCTCCAGATGCACTCGGCCGACGAGCTGCGCGCCGAACTGCAGCGAGGGATGACGACCGAGGCGTCGGACTTCAACCCGCTGCGCGTGCTGAGGAAGCGCAAGTGACGGCTGTACGCGAAGCGCTCCTCCTGCCAATCGTGTTTCTGACCGTGACGCTCCTGGCGGGGCTCGAACCGGGTTCGGCGGCGATCATGCGGGCGCCGTCGCCGTTCTCGCTCGTGCTCGCCACGATGCTGCTCGCGGCGCTCGTGCGCAGCCGCGCGCTCGATCCCTCGCGTCTCCTCAGCGGGTCGCGACCCGCGCTGGCAAATGCGAATGGCATCGTGGTGCTGGCCGCGCTCTTCGCGGCGGCCGCGCAGGTGTGGTCGATGCTGACGCCGCATTCGGGACTGCCGCTGTTCTTCGTCGACGTGTTCCTGCTCGCGCTGCTCCTGAATACGCTGGTGGCGCTGCCGGATCGCGTGCGGCTGCTGCGCAGCCTAGCGGTCATTCTCGGCTCCGCGTTCGTCGTGAAGTTCGTCCTGCTCACGGGCCTGTCGGATCCATCCGGATCGCGCGTGTCACGAATCCTCGTCGCGCTCTTCGACGCCGCGACGTTCGGCACGATGGCGCAGGAGCTGCCGCACCCCGCCGCACCGTATCTCGCGTTCGCGGCGGCCGCGCTCTTCCTGATCGGGATCGCTATGCTGCCGGCGAGTCCACTGATCCGCGCAACTGAAGTTGCGCGCTACGAGGGCCTCCCTGACAGGCGTTCGTAGCACGGCACTTCCGCCCTCGGCTAGAGCTTCGGCGGACCGCCGTAGCCTTGGCGAAGACGGTTAGTGCCGCGCATCAGCGCGAAGCCCTGCGCGACGGCAGTTTCACCGGTGGAAAATACGCGCCGACCACCTGGCGATCCCACCAGTGGCCGCTGGCCCGATGCTCCTCGGGAGTCGTGAACCGGTACAGATAGAGTTGCGCGCGAATCCATTTCGGCGGGTGTTGCGGGAACGGATTCGACGCGAAGAGTCCCAGAACGTCCTTGTCCCCTTCGAGCAGCCTCACGAGCAGCGGCGGGAACCACTGGTAATCCGACGCGCTCGACATCGCCGCGAACCACATCAGCCAGTCGAGACGCAGGTGATACGGCGCGATCTGCGCGGGCATCCGCGACGGCGGCCCCGGCTTTCCCTTGAACTCGTATTCCTTCCAGACCGTTCGCTCGTCGATCTCGCTGCTGTCGGTTCCTTCGATCGCGATCTCGTAGCGCTGCCGCGTGATGCTCCCGAACGCGCCGTACGTGTTCACGATCTGCAGCGGGTTGAACGACGTGTTCATCACCTGGTTGGGCGAGAGCATGTTCAACGTCGGCGCAATGCTGAGGATCACGACGACGACGCCGAGCACGTAGATGATGATCCGGTGCGGCGCGCCCATCGGCCGCAGCGCCGGCATCGCGACGGGCAGCCACGCAAGGAACCGGTTGTCGAGCGTCGTGAACGCGAGGACGATCGTCAGCCAGTTCAGCCACGACAGATTCCCGCTGACGATCAACCCGAGCTGAAACAGGATGGTGATGATCCCCGCGATTCCGCAGATCGGCTGCGGGAGGAAGAAGGCGAACGGCACCACCAACTCCACGAAGTGGTTGAATGCGACGCCGCCGTGCAGCACCGCGCGGGGCAGGTGGTGGAAGTACCAACTGAGAGGATTCGGAATCGGCTGCGTCTCGAAGTAGTAGTCCAGACAGCTCAGATCGAGCCAGCACGAGTCGCCGCGAATCTTGATGAGCCCCGCCCCGAACATCAGGCGGAAGAGCGTCCAGCGGTAGATCCAGTTCAGGATCACGTGCGGGGCGGTGCCGCTCGCGCCCGCAAAGATCGTGAAGAACCCCGCTTCGACCAGCAGCGACTCCCAGCCGAAGCCGTAGAACGTCTGCCCGACGTTGATGAACGAGAGATAGAGGAGCCAGAGAAGTCCCCACACGAGCGCTGTCGAGAGACTGTTCACGCGCTGCGGGAGCCCAGAGAGCGCGAGCAGCGAGAGCGCGACACCAAACCAGCCCGCGAGCCGGAACGCGCGATCGGTGGGTAAGAGGTAGAACAGGCTCGGACTCGCGCGGAACGGCACCTCCCGCACGAACCGGCTGACCGGGAGCAGTCCACGTTCGCCCAGCAGCGGGATGAACTGATTGACGACGACGAGGAACCCGATCAGGTAGATCGCGGCGAGGCCGCGCTCGAACAGCCAGCGGGAGTACCAATATCCGGGCAGCTCTTCTGTGATCATGTTCACCGCTTGCGTGGCGCGCCCGCGGCCCGATAGTGTGAACCTGCGAGTCCGGATCAAGCAAACCTGTGGCCGACACCCCCGATGCCATCGTCGTTGGATCGGGCCCGAACGGGCTCGCGGCGGCGATCACACTTGCGCGGGCCGGCCGCTCGGTCGACGTGTACGAAGCGGATACGACGTTGGGCGGCGGATGCCGGTCGGCGCAGCTGACGCTGCCGGGGTTCGTCCACGACGTCTGTTCGGCGATCCATCCGATGGCGCTTGCGTCGCCGTTCTTCCGCAGCCTGCCGCTCGCGGAGCACGGGCTCGAGTGGATCGAGCCTCCGGCCATGTTCGCGCACCCGTTCGACGACATGCGCGCCGCGATCGTCGAGCGCAGCCTGCCGGCGACAGCCCTCGGTCTCGGGATCGACGATGGGGGATATCGGCGCCTGATCGGATCCGTCGTGCGTGCGTGGGATCTGATCGAGGATGCGATCCTCGGACCGCCGCGATGGCCCGAGCATCCGGTGGCGCTCGCGCGGTTCGGACTCGACGCGCTGCAATCGGCCGATCGCCTCGCGCACCGGTACTTCCACGGCACCCGTGCGCGCGGCCTGCTGGCCGGCGTCGCCGCGCATGCGATGCTGCCGCTCGATCGCCCGCCGACCGGCGCGATCGCGCTCGTCCTGACGGCCGTGGCGCACGTGCACGGCTGGCCGTTTCCTCGCGGCGGCGCGCAGCGGCTGTCTGATGCGCTCGTGAGTTACTTGTGCTCGCTCGGCGGACGCGTGTTCACCGACCGGCGCGTCGTCTCCGTCGACGAGCTGCCGGGCGCGCGCGCGATTCTGTTCGATCTCTCGCCGCGTCCGCTGCTCGCCGTCGCAGGCGGCAGGTTTCCGCCTTCGTATCGCCGGCAGCTGGAACGGTATCGATACGGGATGGGCGTGTTCAAGGTCGATTGGGCGCTCGACGGGCCGATCCCGTGGAGGGACAGCGCGGTCGCGCGAGCCGCGACGGTCCATCTCGGCGGGACGCTGGAAGAGATCTCGGCGTCCGAGCGCGACACGTGGCGCGGCCGCGCCGTCGAGAAACCCTACGTGCTGCTCGCGCAGCAGACACTGTTCGATCCGTCGCGCGCGCCGGCGGGAAAGCACACGGTGTGGACGTATTGCCACGTGCCGCACGGGAGCACCGTCGATATGCTGCCGCGCATCGAGGCGCAAATCGAGCGCTTCGCGCCAGGATTCCGCGATCGCGTCCTGGCACGCCACGTCATGACGCCGTCGGATCTGGAGCGCTACAACCCGAACTTCGCCGGGGGCGACATCGGGTCGGGCGTCAGCGACCTGCGGCAGCTCGTCGCGCGTCCGACGCTGCGGTGGTACACGACGCCTGCGCGCGGGCTGTACATCTGCTCCGCCTCGACGCCGCCCGGCGTCGGCGTCCACGGGATGTGCGGGTATTTCGCGGCGATGGCGGCGCTGCACGATGTGCTGCGATGACGGATCTCACGCCGCGTCCTCTGCCCTTCGCGGCCTCGGCTGAGATCGTCGTGACGCGCGACGACCGTTATTTCGATTTCCTATCGGCGGGTTCGGGCGCAGATTTCTCTTCCCCCTCGGCGACATGCGGCAGTGCGGTGCCGGTCCACGGGGCCAATACGCCCGCCTTCACATACGTGAACAGCTTCTCCCGCGTGTCCACGATGTCCAGGTTCCTCATCGTCAACTGCCCGATGCGATCCTGCGGCGTGAACATCGACTCCCCTTTCTCCATCGTCAGCCGTTCGGGTTTGTAGGTCAGGTTCGCCGACGAGGTGTCGAGAATGGAGTAGTCGTTCCCTCGGCGGAGTTCGAGCGTGACTTCTCCGGTGATCGCACGCGCGACCCAGCGCTGCGCCGTCTCGCGCAGCATCATCGCCTGCGGATCGAACCAGCGTCCCTGGTACAGCAGCCGTCCGAGCCGGCGGCCGTGCTCGCGGTACTGCTCGATCGTGTCCTCGTTGTGGATGCCAGTGATCAGCCGTTCGTACGCGATGAACAGCAGCGCCATGCCGGGCGCTTCGTAGATCCCCCGGCTCTTCGCCTCGATGATCCGGTTCTCGATCTGATCGCTCATGCCAAGGCCGTGGCGCCCGCCGATCCGGTTGGCCTCGAGCATCAGGCTGACAGCGTCCTTGAACGTGATGCCGTTCAGCGCGACGGGCTGCCCTTCGTCGAAGCGGATCGTCACCTCTTCACGCTTGATCGCCACGTCCTCGCGCCAGAACGGCACGCCCATGATCGGTTCGACGATGCGGATGCCGGTGTCGAGGCGTTCGAGATCCTTGGCTTCGTGCGTCGCGCCAAGGAGGTTCGAGTCCGTCGAATAGGCCTTCTCTGCGCTCATTCGATACGCCAGGCCGGCGCGCCGCATGTACTCCGACATCTCGGCGCGGCCGCCGAGCTCGTCGATGAAGGTCTGATCCAGCCACGGTTTGTAGATGCGGAGGTCGGGGTTCGCGAGGAGGCCGTACCGATAGAACCGCTCGATGTCGTTCCCCTTGAACGTGCTCCCGTCGCCCCAGATGTTGACGCCATCCTCCTTCATGGCGCCCACGAGCATCGTGCCGGTGACGGCGCGGCCGATCGGCGTGGTGTTGAAGTAGGGAACGCCCGCGGTAGAGATGTGGAAGGCGCCGCACTGGAGGACGGCGAGCCCTTCGGCGACGAGTTGCGCGCGGCAGTCGATCAGCCGCGCGCGTTCGGCGCCGTACTGGAGCGCCCGCCTGGGGATCTCGTCGTAGTCGGGCTCATCGGGCTGCCCGAGGTTGGCGGTGTAGGCGTACGGAATCGCGCCTTTGCTGCGCATCCAGTGGAGCGCGGCGCTGGTGTCGAGCCCGCCGGAAAACGCAATGCCGACGCATTCGCCGGAAGGAAGCTGCTGAAGAATATTTCCCATGAAGCCTTACATCATATTTTGAAGAGCGGCGAGCCCTGCGCCACCGGTGGCGCTGTCACGCGGCCCCGGACGCGCGGGGGACATCGACATCCTTGTCCATCGGTTTACGGGTACGACGAAATTGTCGATTCCGCCGCCGCTCCGGCGTCGGGACTCGGGCGCCAGCGATCCCATCGCGCATTCGCGCAACATACCGAGCGGACAATTGTGTGCGTCATTTCCCCGTGAACAGACAAGATTGTCGCAACCGTTCGAGACCTCTGAATCGGCTCATTTTCGTCAAATGCGGCCTGTTTTGTGCGTTTTTTCATCGAGCCTGCCGTTCGACATCCCGGTCCCCAACTTGCTCCTCGCACGGCAAACGCCCGGCGTGTGCCCCCGGCGCGTGATCACTGAAGACCCGCAGCGAGGTGATGTGATGAATCAGGCTGATACCGCATGGATGCTGGTGGCAACCGCCCTGGTCCTCTTGATGACGCCGGCATTGGCGTTCTTCTACGGAGGGCTCGTCCGATCGAAGAACGCGCTCAACACGATGATGATGAGTTTCACGTCGCTCGGATTCGTCGGCGTCGCGTGGGCCGTGATCGGCTACTCGCTGGCGTTTGCCCCCGGCGGCGCGCTCCTCGGCGATCTGTCGCGGCTCTTCCTCCGCGGCGTGGGCCTCGAGGCGCAGGGCACGATTCCGCACCTCCTGTTCATGTCCT
>JAICSD010000317.1 GCA_025937075.1 Vicinamibacteria bacterium
GATCTGGGCGCGCGCACGGGGCTCGCAGTGGCGCTCGGCCGTCGGGGGAGGGCGGAGGAAGCCATTCCGCTCCTGCAGGCTGTCGTGCGCGACGCGCCAGCGGATGCGCAGGCGCTGGCGGCGCTCGGCGCAGCGCTCGCGAAGAGCGGCTCGGCGTCCGCGGCCGTGCCGTACTTCCAGCGCGCGATCGATGCCGGGCTGCGAACGCCCGCCGTGTTCAACGGCCTCGGCTTCTCAAGGCTGGAAAGCGGCGACCGCGCCGGCGCGCTGACTGCGCTGCGCGCATCGCTGTCAATCGAGCCGCAGCAGCCGGGCGTACAGCAGGCCGTGCGCGATCTCGAGGCGGGTCGTCTACCGGTCCGATGAGAAAGACACGTCAGGTCCCGCGGCGGTCGGACTCGAGCCAACGCCGTCGGATCGATCGCCGCACGATCGGCGTGGTTACCGCGGCAGCGGTGCTCGTGGCGGTCATCTGGTGGCGCTGGCCGACTGCAGAGCGCCCGCCGCCACCGGCCACGCGCTACAACATCCTCCTCGTCACGATCGACACGGCGCGCGCGGATCACTTCGGCGCGTATGGCTATGCGCGCGCGCGGACGCGCCACATCGACGCGCTCGCCGCAGAGGGCGTGCGCTTCGATCGCGCCTTCACGACCGCGCCGATCACGCTGCCCGCGCATGCTTCGATCCTCACCGGCCTGTTCCCGTTCGAGCACGGGGTGCGGAACAACGGCAACTTCTACCTGCCCGGCCGGATCGACACGCTCGCGACCGTCCTGAAGCAGCAGGGCTACCGTACGGCCGCATTCGTCAGCGCGTTCGTGCTCGATCGGCGCTACGGCCTCGCACGCGGGTTCGACGTCTATGACGACCGCATGCAGGGCGCGCAGCGGCAGGTCGTCAGCCTCGAAGCCGAGCGCCGCGGGGATCGCACGGAGCTCGCGTTCGCCGCGTGGCTCGACGCGCTGCAACCTCCAACTCCCAACCTCCAACCTCCAACCTCCAGCCTCCAACCTCCGTTCTTCGCCTGGCTCCATCTGTACGATCCGCACGAGCCGTATCAGCCGCCGTCGCCGTTTCGCGAGGCCTTCGCGGATGCGCCATACGACGGCGAGCTGGCGTTCACGGACGCAATCGTCGCGGACGTCATCGAAAAGCTGCGCGCACACGGGCTGCTCGACTCAACCCTCCTTGCCATCGTCGGCGATCACGGCGAGAGCCTCGGCGATCACGGCGAGGAGACGCATTCGATGTTCGTCTACGACGCGGCGATTCGGGTGCCGTTCGTCGTCTGGCGTCCCGGTCGGATCCCCCCGCGCGTGGTCACGGATCCCGTGCGCGTGATCGACCTCGCCCCCACGCTGCTCGAGCTCGTGGGCGCCGCGCCGCTGCCAGCGCCGCACGCGCGAAGTCTCGTGCCGGTCATTGATGGACGTGGGGATGGACATGGAGATGGACATGGGGATGGACATGGGGATGGACGCGGGGACGGACGCGGCCGCGCGTCCGAGCCGGTCTACGCGGAGACGTATCTGCCGCAGCTGTATCTGAACTGGGCGCCGCTGCGTACGCTGCGCGACGAACGGTGGAAGTACATCGACGCGCCGACGCCGGAGCTGTACGACGTGGAACGTGATCCGTCCGAGCAGCACAATCTCGCGTCCGTCCAGGGATCGACGACGTCGGCGATGCGGAACGCGCTGGAGCGGCTGACCGGGGGATCGAGCGGCGCGATGAACGCCGGATCGCTCGATCGCGACACGGCGGAGAAGCTGGCGGCGCTCGGCTATATCGGCGCCAGTGCTGGAACGGCGGTTGCAGCGACGGCCGTGTCACGCCGCGACCCGAAGGACGTCATCGGGATCTTCAATCAGCTGCGCCGCGCCAACAGCGCGGTCCGCGACCGGCGCTTCGCGGATGCGCTGCCGATTCTTCGCGGCGTCCTCCACGACGATCCCGGCAACGCATTCGCGCAGCTCGTGCTCGGAAGCGCCTACATGGGGATGGGAGACTATCGCCGGGCGGTGGAACAATATCGCCGCTACGCCGTGCTGGTGCCCACCAGCTCGTACGCTCACCAGTGGATGGCCATCTGCCTGGTGAGGCTCGGCGAGCAGGACGCTGCGCTTCACGAGGCGGCCGCGGCGCTTGCGATCGACCCGGGGTCGAGCGACAGCCACGTGCTGCGTGGCGGCATCTTCGCCAGCCGCGGGCGGTACGACGAAGCGATCGCGGAGCTGCGCGCGGCCCTGCAGAAGGACCCGACGAAGAACCTCATTCGGCTCGATCTGGCGAAGGTGCTCGACGAGGCCGGACGCCGCGACCAGGCCGAGCGCGAGTACGCGACGATTCTCCAGCAGCAGCCCGACGATGCGCCGACGTTGACGGGGTTGGGGGCGCTCCGGGCGAAGCAGGGCAGGCTGACCGAGGCTATCGATCTGCTGCGTCGCGCCGTGCGCATCGATCCGTCCAGCGAGACCGCACGCTTCGACCTGGCGCGGACGCTCGAACAGCAAGGCGTACGCGACGAAGCCGCCGAGGAGTATCGGCGGCTTCTGGATTCCCCCGCAACGTCGCCCGACATCCGGAGGACGGCCTCCGAGCGGCTGACGACGCTGCGCCGTTAGAGACTCAAAACCGGAACCGGATCCCGAACTGACCCTGGCGCTCGGAGTTGTTCACTATTTCGGTCGGTGTACCGAAGTCCGGCGACGTGAATCTGCTCACATACGAATCGCGGTCATAGTTCACGTGATCGGTAATGTTGAAGAGGTCGAACAACGCTTCGAGCGATCGCGATCCCGTGAGCGGGAACCGGTACGCGAACCGCATGTCCCAGCTGAAGAATCCGCCGGCGCGGAAGGAGTTGCGGGGGAACATCTGACCGGTCGCCGGATCGATTGCGCGTACGCTGGCGCGTGCGCCGCCCACGCCAGCCAGCGCCTGGAACGGCTTACCGTCGTTCGCTTGCACGATCGTCGAGAGCTGCAACGCCTTCCAGACTTGGAACGTCCCTCCGAGCGTGTAGCGGTTCTCCACGTCGTTTGGCGAAGGCCCCCAGTCCTGTTCCCAGTTCAGGTTGGTCAGATCGCTCGGAAGCGTTCCGAAGTCGTTGGCGAGGTTCTTGGCTTTCGTCCACGCATAGCTCGTCATCAACTCGGCGCGTCTCAGTCGAACCTTGCCCGTCAAATACACGCCGTCGAACTTGGAATGCGATCGGTTCCCTTCCACGTTCACGTCGGCGTAGACCGGACTGAATACGCCTGGCGGCGAGATGCGCGTGTTCAGGTTCTCCGGCCGGTTGATTCGCCACCGCGCGATCTCGTCCTTGCCTATGGAGTGGATGTAGTCGAAGTCGATCGCGAAGTTGTTGGTGATCTGCTGCGACCCGCCCACGTTGAAATGCTCCGCCCAAGGCTGGACGAGATCCGGCGCGGTCAGGCGCATGAGCTGACCGGCAAAGGTCGGATCGATGAACGAGTTGCGGATCGATTCGCGGTTGGCCGCATAGAACGCGGGCGTCCAGGGACTCGGCGAGAACGACAAGAAATTCAGCGGCGTCCGGACATCGGTCCACCGTTCGTACAACGTGATGTTCTGGAAGATCTCGTCGTAGTAGATGCCGTACCCGCCCCGGATGACGCTCTTGCCGTCTCCCTTCACGTCCCACGCGAAGCCGAGCCGCGGGCCGAAGTTGTTCAGGTCAGTGCTGCGCTTGTTGTTGAACCCGAGTTGGCCCAGATCGGTGAGGACGGGCGTTTGGAAGTCGTTGCTGTACGGCCCCGTCTGCACCTCGTAGCGCAGACCCAGGTTCAACGTGAGGCGGTTGGTCGGATGGTAGTCGTCCTGGAAGTACACGCCGACGTGGGTCCAGTTGTCGTCGGCCTCATTGGTCCCCGCCGAGCCCGTGAACGTGTCGGCGATTGAGTTCAGGTACGTGCTGATGCTGTTGCCGGGGAGGCGGTTGTTGAACAGGAAAAACCCGTACAACGTGGGAATGAAGAACCCGCCGTAGTGCGACTTGACGATCTCGGCGCCCGCCTTGAAGTCGTGGTCGCCTCCCCAGCCCGACTTGCGGAAGGCGAAGTCGTCCTTGAACTGCCAGCGGCGCTGGATCGTCTCCTGCGGCGTGTTGGCGTTGGCGCCGTAGATGAAGTCCGGTGTTTGGATCTCCGGATTGCTGTTGTCGTTGGCGGTGATCTGGTTGTCGAAGTACTGAAACAACACGAGCGCTTCGTTGACCTTGTTGCCCCACACCGTCGTGTTCTTCGCGATGAGCGAATCGATCTTGTTCGTGTTGAGCGCGCCCGCGGACTTCAGCGTGTTGCCGCCGATGAAGTCGTTCTCCCGCTTGTTGTCCTCGCGGGCGTAGCGCACCAGCAATGAGTTGGCGTTCGACAGCTTGAAGTCGGTCTTGGCCGTCACCAGGTGATTGCGGAAGGGTGCGAGTTGCGGCCCTTCTTCAGCCGGCAGGACGCCGTTGGTGAACACCGTCCTGTAATCCTGCCGCCTGTTGAACTCGTACGACGCGAAGTAGTGCGCCACATCCTTCTTGAACGGGCCGCCGATCGTGCCGCCGGTCTGCTGTTGCTGGAACGGCTGTTTGCCGGCGTCGGTTTCCTTCTCGAAGAACGTCTCTGCATTCAGGCTGTCATCGCGCGCGAAGAGGAACGCGCTGCCGTGCAGGTTATTGGTCCCGCTCTTCGTGATCACGTTGACGACCCCGCCGGTGGAGCGGCCGTACTCGGCGCTGTAGCGTCCGGTCGTGACCTTGTATTCCTGAATCGCGTCCTCGCTGAACTGCTGCAGCAGCCCGCGGACGACGCCGTCGTTGTTGTCCCCGCCATCGACCGTGATGTTCACGGCGCGCCCGGTCATCCCGCCGTAGCTGATGCCGCCGACTTCGGTCTTCGTGGGGTCGTAGTAGTTGGACGGCCGCGTGCCGGGGACGAGCAGGGAGAGATCCTGGAATCGGCGCCCGCTGAGCGGCATGTTCTCGACGAGCGTGGAGTTGATCACCTGGCCGACGTCCGACTTCGTCGTCTGGACGAGCGGCGACTCCGCGTTCACGCTCACCGTCTCGGCCACCCCCGCGACCTTGATGCTGAAGTCGACGGTCGTGGACGAGGCGACTTGAACCTGAACGTTCTTCGTCACGACAGTGGCGAAACCGGTCAGCTCCGAGGTGACGTCGTACGTGCCGGGCGGGAGGAACTCGATCCGGTACGTGCCCTGCGAGCCCGACACCGCCGAACGAGTGAGGCCGGTGTTCGTGTTCTTGGCGGTGACGTTGACGCCCGGCACCGCCGCCTGGCTTTCGTCCACGACCCGGCCGTCGATCACGCCGGTGTCGGATTGCGCGCGCACGGAGCGCGGGGTGAGGAGGAGAACGAGCAGTGCGCCTGTGAAGACTGCCGTGACGAACCTTGGGGTCGACGACATGTGACGACCTCCTGCAAAGGTGTGCCCGGACTGCGCCTTGTAGGTACGGGGGAGTGTATAA
>JAICSD010000357.1 GCA_025937075.1 Vicinamibacteria bacterium
CTTCCTCAGCATCGGTTCGAGCACTGCCGGTGCGGCGTCCGTCACGAGCATGATGCCGCCGATGAAATGCGAGGCGGTCTCGATGCGCTGCATCAACGGACTCGCGTAATTCACCGTCTGCGCGAGCGGCACGTAGAACATCGGACGCGCGGGTTTGTCCATCTGAAAGCCCGCGAACTTCGCGTCGCGCACGACGCCGACAATCCGGAACGTTCCGGCGTTCTCCGGTAGATCGAGCCCGAAGTGCTGGCCGATCGGATCCTCACCGGCCTTGAAGAAGCGTTTCACGAACGCCTCGTTGACGACCGCGACAAGATCGCTGTGCTCGTTGTCGGCGGCGGTGAAGCTGCGTCCCGACATGGTTGCGACGCCGAAGTTCTGGAGGTAATTCGCGCTGACGCGATCCCAGGAAGCGCCCGCCTGTTCGCCGGGTCGCGGCGCCGGATGGCCCTGCACGAGTACGAGTTCACCCCAGTTGTCCGTCAATGGGTTGTACAGCGCCAGCCCCGAACCCTGCACACCCGGGATGCGATTCAGGCGCTCTTCGAGCGCGCGATACACGGACGCCAGCTTCTCCGGTGAATACGTCGCGGGCGGACGATTCAGGCCGACGACGATCCGATCGTTGACCTGATATCCGAAGTCCTGGTGTTCGAGCTTGTTCAGGCTTCGCCCGAGCATCGTGGCGCCGGCGACGAGGACGACGGAGAGCGTCGCCTGGACGACGAGGAGCGCTCGACGCGTGAACGAGGAATCGTCGCGGGAGGTGCGGCCCGCGCCTCGAAGCGCCTCCACCGGATTCGTGCGTGTGGCAAACCACGCCGGCGCCGCGCCAAAGGCGATGCCCGTGATCAGCGCAAGCGCGACCGCGAATCCGAGCACGAGCCACGACGGGCTCGTGCTGACGGGAAGGAAGGTGGCGTTGCGGAAGGCGAGCGCCAGCAGGAGTCTGGCCGCAGCCGCCGCGACGAACAGCCCGGCGACGCCGCCCGCGACCGCCAGGACGACGCTTTCGACGAGCGCCTGCGCGACGATCTGCGATCGCGACGCGCCAACCGCGAGCCGGACGGCCGTTTGCGTGCGCCCGGACGCGGCGCGTGCGAGCAGCAGGTTCGCGACGTTCGCGCAGGCAATCAGCAGGACGAGGCCGCAGACGACCAGCAGCATGCGAAGGCTGTCGCCATACTGCTCCTTCATCTCGGCAACGCCAGCGCCAGCGGGCGTGATGTTGATGATCTGCTGCGGGAGCACGCGCGTGATTTCCGGCATCCAGTTCGCCGGATAGCCGGAATCGTTCACAATCCAGTTGCGGAGCACGCCCGTCAGGCGCGGTCCCATTCCCGCCGTTGTCGCACCGGGACGCAGACGGCCGATCACCCGCAGCCATGCGGAGACCGGCTGCCGAAGCAGGGTGCTCGCTCCGGCGATGAGCGGTTCCTGATGCAGCGGGATCCACAACTCGGGCGGATTGGCGCGCAGCGTCTCGCCGTAGAACCCCGGCGGCGTCACGCCGATGATCGTGAAGGGATGTCCTTCGATCACAAACGTCGAGCCCACGACCGCGGCATCGGCGCCGTAGGTGGATTGCCACGCGTTGTAGCTGAGGACGGCGACCGGCGGGGACGCATCCCTGTCGTCGTCCGCCGACAGGACCCGCCCCCCAAGCGCCTTCACGCCCAGCGTGTCGAAATAGTTGCCGGTGACATATTCGGTTCGCATCGGCCGCGCCGCCTCGTCGACGCCCTGCCGCCGCACGCTCAAGCGGTTGCCGCCTGCCTGAAATGCGGTGACCTGCTCGAATTCCGGCGTCTGGGTCGCAAGCAACTGGACGAGCGGCCAGGAGTACATGCCCCAGCGATCCTGCGGGCCGCCCTGCACGCAGCAGTCGTCGCCTTCGCCGATGCGGTACAGCGTCGAAGGATCGACCACCGGCAGCGAACGCAGCATGACGGCATCGATCAGCGTGAAAATCGCGGTGGTCCCCCCGATCCCGAGCGCGAGCGTCAGCACGGCGGTGACGGTGAACACCGGGGTCAGCCGGAGCCGACGGGTCGCATAGCGAATACTGTCGAGCAGGTTGGACAAAGGAGCACTCCCTGCGGTGCTTAGACGGGACGAACCGGGCAGGCGTTTAGTCGGGAGTACGGAGAGTGGCCCCCGACCCTGCGCTAAAATCGCCAATCTCAGGAGAGTGGCCGTGAACAGCTCGAGACACCGCCTCACAGGCGCGCTCGTGGTTCTTGCGTCCGCGCTGCTCAGCGCGCAGGCGCTGCAGTACCCGGCGACGAAGAAGGTCGATCAAGTCGACGACTACCACGGCGTGAAAGTCGCCGACCCCTATCGGTGGCTCGAAGACGACAACTCGCCTGAAACGGCGGCCTGGGTCAAGGCCGAAAACGCGGTGACGTTCCCGTACCTGGACGCGATCCCCTTTCGGACGCAGTTGCAGGATCGCGTCAAGCAACTGAACAAATACGAGCGGTACAGCTCGCCGTCGCACCGCGGGCCGTACTACTTCTTCTACAAGAACGACGGGCTGCAGAACCAGAACGTGCTCTACATCCAGAAGGGACTCGACGGTACGCCGGAGGTCCTCATCGATCCCAACACGTGGTCGAGCGACGGCACCTCGCGGCTGACGACGTTCGCGCCCTCGAAGGACGCCAGGTACGCCGTCTACGGCGTGTCGAAGGCCGGCTCCGACTGGCAGCAGTACAAGGTGATGGAGCTCGCGACGAAGAAGACGCTGGCCGATCTCGTCGATTGGGTGAAGGTCTCAGGCGTCGCCTGGTCGGGAGACGGCTTCTACTACAGCCGATATCCGGAGCCGGGCAAGGGAGCCGTCAAAGCGGGCATCAATCAGGACCACCGCGTGTACTTTCACACGGTCGGCACGCCGCAATCGGCCGATCGCCAGATTTATCAGGACGCCGCGAACCCGCAACGCTTTCACACGGTCGAGACGACCGACGATGAACGGTTTGCCATGCTGACCGTGTCCGATCGCGGAAAGGGGAAGGACGGCAACGCGCTGTTCGTGCGCGACCTGTCCCGCGGCGAGCGCGAGTTCAACCCAATCGTCCAGACGATCGGGAACGACTCGTTCGGGGTCGTCGATAACCTCGGCGACAAGCTGCTCGTGACGACGAACAGGAACGCGCCGAACGGGCGGGTGATGCTCGTCGATCCCAAACGGCCGGAGGAGACGAATTGGAAAACGGTCCTGCCAGAACGAGAGGAACCGCTGCAGAGCGTCACGACGGCCGGCCATCGCATCTTCGCCACGTACCTGAAGGACGTGACGACGAACGCGTACGTGTATCGGGAGGACGGCTCGCTCGAGCGGGAGATTTCGCTGCCCGGTCCCGGGGTCGCCGGCGGCTTCAACGGCCAGCCGGAGGACACCTTTGTGTTCTACACGTTCACGTCACAGGTCTCGCCGCCGACGATCTACCGCTACGACATCGCGACCGGGACGAGCACCGTCTTCCGGAAGCCGAGCGTGCCGGGCTACGACGAATCGCAGTACGAGACGAACCGCGTCTTCTATCCGAGCAAGGACGGCACGAAGATCCCGATGTTCATCGTCCACAGGAAAGGGATCGCGCTCGACGGACGCAACCCGACGCTGCTCTACGGCTACGGCGGGTTCGACATCGTCGAATCGCCGACGTTCAGCGCGGCGCGGCTGGCGCTCCTCGAGCAGGGCTTCGTCTATGCGTCGGCGAACCTCCGCGGCGGGGGCGAGTATGGCGAAGCCTGGCACAAGGCGGGGATGAAGCTGAAGAAGCAGAACGTCTTCGATGACTTCATCGCGGCCGCCGAGTGGCTCATCGCCAGCAAGTACACATCGAGCGAACGGCTCGCGGTTCAGGGCGGGTCGAACGGCGGCCTGCTCATCGGCGCCGTGATCAATCAGCGGCCGGACCTGTTCCGCGTGGCGATTCCGCAGGTCGGCGTGATGGACATGCTGCGGTTCCAGAAGTTCACGATCGGCTGGAACTGGATTGCCGACTATGGATCCAGCGACAATCCCGAAGAGTTCAAGGCGCTCTACGCCTACTCGCCGCTGCACAACATCAAGGCGGGGGTCAAGTATCCGGCGACGCTGATTACGACCGCCGACCACGACGACCGCGTCGTCCCCGCGCACTCGTTCAAGTACGCGGCGACACTGCAGGCGAAGGCGAGCCACGAGAACCCGGTGCTCATCCGGATCGAAACGAACTCCGGCCACGGGGCGAGCAATCTCACGAAAGCGCTCGAAACCACGGGCGACATCGATGCCTTCATCATGTTCAACATGGGTCTCAGGTATACGGATCGCGAATGACTACACGAGCCTGACTGACGGCATTGCGCGGCTGAAGCCAACCCGCCACGCGCCAACGCCGTCCAAGGTGTCGTGACACCCCTCATCCAGGCCTTCCGTTCGCTCGGACGGCGGCCGGCGTTCTCCCTGACGACGGTCTTTACGCTGGCGTTCGGGACCGCCATCACTGCAGCGGCGTTCGCGATCGTTGATGCGGTCCTGTTGAAGCCTCTGCCATATCCGGACGCCGATCGGCTGGTCAGCGTGATGGAAGCCAGCCCCGCCGCGCGCCAGCGCGTCAGTCTGGTCGCCCCCGCCCGCCTGGTGGACTGGAACCGCGAGTCGAAAGCGTTCGTGGTGATCTCCGGGTCCTATTCGGAGAACGTGACCGATACGAGCGGCTCGGAACCCGAACGGCTGGAAGGGCGTCGGGTCGCACCGCGATACTTCGAGGTCTATGCGGAAGACCCGATTCTCGGCCGCACGTTCACCCGGGACGAAGAGCGTGAAGACGGACCTCCTGCCGCCGTCATCAGCGAAGGATTCTGGACGCGGCGGTTCGGCCGATCGTCATCCGCCATCGGACATCGCCTCCGGATCGCGGGCGTCGGGTTCA
>JAICSD010000085.1 GCA_025937075.1 Vicinamibacteria bacterium
ACGCGCATGCGCTCGTGCTGGCCGCGCGACGTCACGGGTTCGAGCGCCCTGCCGGCGATGGGCTGAACCTCGCCCACCCGCGCGCGCGCCGGCTGGACCGACTCGAAGCGCACGACGATCTGTCCGGCGAGCGCGCGATGGAGCGTGCGCGCCGCGCGGAAGATCGTGTCGCCTTCAGGCACCGCGTTCTCCCGAGTACTCCGTCGAGGCCGTTTCCGCGAACCCGGGCGCGCCGGCCGCCGATCGCCGCATCTGCAGACCCATCGCAGACGGATAGAAGCCGGACTCGATCAGGAACGGCGTCAGCGGATGATCGGAGGGATCGCGGCCGTTGATTTCGCTGAAGAGCACGCCACCGCGGGCTTCATCTCGCGCGAGCCCCGCGAGCGCGCCGGCGAGCGCTCGAGCCACGGCGGCGCGCGTGGGCTCGTCTTCAGGCATCCAGACGAGGAGCTGCCGGCCTCCGCGCGCGAGGTACGCCGCGAGCAGCCCGTTCACGAGCACGACCTGTGCGCCGATCGTGCGCGTTGGCCCTCGGCCTGCGGCTTCCTCGGAGGGGACGCCGTTCTCGGCGTACGGCAGCGGCCATCGCAGCATCGTTCCGTACGGGTTCGCCGGATCCGTCGCGGCCAGCACCATGACCTCCGGAACGTCCGGCAACTCGCGGAGCGATCGCAGGAGCTCGAGCGCGGCTGGCAGCGCGAACTGCGTGGCGCCGACGCCGCCGACGAAGTATCCGCGTCGGATGCGCCCGGCGTCCTCGAGGGCGCGCAGCACGTCGTACACCGCACCGAATCCGCCGGCAATGCCTTCGGCGGCAGCAACCTCTCGCGTCAGCACGCCATACCGTGAGAGGAGCTGCTGCGCCGTGGCCGTCGACCACTGGGTATCGGTCGCCACCGTGCCGATTCGATCCCGCAGCAGCGACCATCGGCCTTCCGCAGCAGGAGGGGCCACGCGGCGGCTGCGGAAGCTGCGTCCGCGCGACGGCTTGCGCGGGCGGCGTTCCGGCGCGCGCGTGAACGCCCGCAGCGCGTGAAACGTGTCGTTGGTGATGAGGCCCTTCCAGACGAGATCCCAGAGCGCATCGACGGTTTCAGCCGGATAGCCTCCGCCCGCCGCGTCGTGAATCGCCGCGAAGAACGACGCGCCCTGCTGCTCGAGGTGCGCCACAACGGCCTGCGCATGCGGCGACAGATCGCCCGCAGCGGAAGGACGCCAGAGCTGCGGCAGATGATCCGTGAGATACAAGGCGACGCGGCCGTCGCGGTCGCCGATCGGCTCGACACCGCGCCACACGACTTCGCCGGCCGCACACAGGGCGTCGAGATCAGCCGTGGAATATCCCTCGACCCGCGCGGAGAGGATCTCACTCTCCAGGATGGACGCCGGCAGCGGCGCCCCCTGAAGGGTTTCCACGATATCGAGCAGTGCATCGAGGCCGGGCCGCTTGCGTGCCAATCCCTGCCACGACGTCACGAGCCGCGCACGGACGGGAGGATCGACGGGCTCCACCTCCTTGCGAAGCTTGGCGAGCGATCGCCGCCGGATCGTCTGCAGCACGTCAGGATCACACCACTCGCGTCCTGAGCCGCCGGGCCTGAATTCACCCTCGAGGAGGCGTCCCGAGGCGTGCAGCGCTTTCAGCAGCGCATCGGCCGTCGATCGGCCGAGGCTGTACCGGGCCGCCAGCTCCGCCGAGGTGAAGGGCGCGTGCGTCCGGGCAAACCGCCGTGCGAGGTCCAGGGCCGCATCGCGGACGGGCTCGAGCAACGTTTCGGGAAGACCGACGGGCAGCGGTGTACCGAGAGCATCGCGATACCGTGCTGCGTACTCGACGGGAACGATTCGCGCATCGCCGCCGACGTTCAACGGTACGGCACGCCGATCGCGCACGAGCGCATCGATCGCGGCATCGGCAGGTATCGTCGCGCGCCCGGCGATTTCGGCGGACGTGAGGTCGCCGAGGCGCAGCAGCAAATCGTGAACGCCGTCGATCGATTTCGCGCGATAGCGCTCGTCGATCTGCTGAAGCTGCCGCTCGGCGTCCGCGATCGCATCCGCATCGAGCAGTTCCCGCAGCTCGGCCTCGCCAAGCAGTTCCCGAAGCTGCGCCTGATCGATCGAGAGCGCTTGCGCGCGGCGCTCTGCGAGCGGCGCGTCGCCGTCGTAGATGTAGTTGGCGACGTACCCGAACAGCAGCGACGAGGCGAACGGCGACGGCATCGTGGAATCGACGGTCACGACGCGGATGTCGCGCGCCTCCACGAGGCGCAGCGTCTCCACGAGCGCCGGAATATCGAAGGTGTCGCGCAGACACTCGCGGTACGCCTCGAGGATCATCGGGAACGATCCATACCGTGCGGCAACCGCAAGGAGATCCGCGGCGCGTTTCCGCTGCTGCCACAGCGGCGTCCTTCCGCCGGGGCGCCGGCGGGGGAGAAGCAGCGCGCGGGCGGCCGCCTCCCGGAACTTGGCGGCAAATAGTGCGGTGCCGCCCAGTTGCCGTACGACGAGCGCCTCGACTTCTTCCGGGCCAGGGATCAACAGAGACGGGTTCGGAGGCTCTTCCGTTTCCGGAAATCTCACGACGAATCCGTCGTCGGTCCACATGGTCTCGACGTCGATTCCGGTTTCCGCGCGCGCACGCTCCACCGCGGCCATCGCCCACGGCGCATGGATCCTGCCGCCGAGCGGCGACAGCAGGCAAAGACGCCAGTCGCCGAGCTCATCACGGCACCGTTCGACGACGATCGTGCGGTCGTCCGGTACGGTGCCCGTTGCGGCTGCCTGATCGGCGAGGTAGCGGACCAGGTTGTCGGCCGCGCGCACGTCGAGGTCGTGCTGCTTGGTGAGTCGTTGCAGGGCCGCGGCGGGCGGCATCTGGCGCAGCGATCGCACCAGCTCACCGATGTGTCGTCCGAGCTCCAGCGGCCGTCCGGGAGCATCGGCTTTCCAGAACGGCATCTTGCCGGGTTGGCCGGGGGCCGGCGAGACGATCACGCGATCGTGCGTGATCTCCTCGATGCGCCATGAGGAGGCGCCGAGCAGAAACGTCTCGCCGACGCGGCTCTCGAAAACCATCTCCTCGTCGAGCTCGCCGACGCGTGCGCCGGGTCCGCGCTCCCCGATCAGGAAGACGCCGTAGAGCCCGCGATCGGGAATCGTGCCGCCGTTGACGACGGCAACGCGCTTCGCGCCTTCGCGCGCGGTCACGGCGTTCTTCAGCCGGTCCCACGTGAGGCGCGGACGCAGGTCCGCGAAATCATCGGACGGATAACGCCCCGACAGCATGTCGAGGACGCCGTCGAAGATCGTGCGGCTCAACTCCGCAAACGGCGCGGCCGATCGAACGGTCTGAAACAGCTCGTCGACGTCCCACGGCTCCATCGCGACCATCGCCACGATCTGCTGCGCGAGAACATCGAGCGGGTTTCGCGGATAGCGGCTCGCTTCGATCTTCGCCTCGTGCATCGAGCGCGTCACCGCGGCACACGCCACCAGATCGCCTCTGAACTTGGGGACGATGATGCCGCGGCTGGGCTCATCGATCCGGTGACCGGATCGTCCGATGCGCTGCATGCCGCTGGCGACCGACGGCGGCGCCTCAATCTGAATGACGAGATCGATCGCGCCCATGTCGATGCCAAGCTCGAGCGACGAGGTCGCGATCAAACCGCGAATCTGGCCGGCCTTGAGACGGTCTTCGATCTCGATCCGCTGCGGCCGCGCCAGCGATCCATGGTGCGCGCGTACGAGCGTCTCGCCGGCGAGCTCGTTCAGCGCCGACGCAAGGCGTTCGGCGACCCGCCGGCTGTTCACGAAGATGAGCGTGGAGCGGTGCGCCTGCACCAGCTCGAGAAGTCTCGGGTGAATAGCGCTCCAGATCGACGTGCGCGCGGCGCCTTGTGCCGCGGGGCCGCTGGGGATCTCGTCCACTTCACCGACGCGGGCCATGTCCTCGACCGGCACTTCGATTCTGAGCTCCAGCCGCTTCTTCGCGGACGTGTCGACGATCGTGACGGCCCGGTACGACGGGCTGGCACGGCCGGCCGTGAACTCGTCGTGGATCGCGGCTTCGGGATCCGGTGTCGTGCGTTTCCGGCCGTCGCGATGAGGCGTTCGCTTGGGCGGTTCAGCCCCGCCCAGGAAGCGCGCGACCTCGTCGAGCGGACGCTGGGTTGCTGAGAGCCCGATGCGCTGCGGCGCCTGCGGGGTGAGCGCCGTCAGCCGCTCCAGCGAGAGCGCGAGGTGGGCGCCGCGCTTGGTCGGCACGAGCGCATGAATCTCGTCGATGATGACCGTTTCGATCGAGCGCAGCGCCTCGCGGGCGTTCGAGGTGAGGAGCAGGTAGAGCGATTCGGGCGTCGTGATGAGGATGTCCGCCGGTTCGCGCTGAAACCGCGCGCGTTCCGCAGCCGGCGTATCGCCGGTGCGCACCGCGACGAGCGGCGTGTGAAACGCATCGCCGCGCGCGGCGGCACGGTTGGCGATCCCGGCGATCGGCGCCCGCAGGTTGCGCTCGACGTCGACGGCGAGCGCCTTGAGCGGAGAGACGTAGAGGATGCGGCAGCTTCCGCGCCTGCGCGATGGCGGCGGCATCGTCATGACGCGCTTGATCGCCCAGAGGAACGCCGCCAGCGTCTTGCCGCTGCCCGTTGGCGCGAGGATCAGCGTCGATTCGCCGCGCGCGATCGCCGGCCAGCCCTGCGCCTGTGGCGGCGTGGGCGCCGCAAACGACGCGCGGAACCAGTCCGCCGCGGCGCCGTGAAACAGATCGAGGACGCTCCTGGCCACACTCGTATTCTGTAATACTTCGATGCGGCTGCCGCGCAACTCGCGCAACTAAAGTTGCGCGCTACTTGCGCGCAACGAGCCTCTGTCCTGTATCCTAAAGGTATGGGAGATTCCGGAGAGGGCCTGGTCGACGCAGAGGCGCGAATTCAAGAGCAGATGGAAGAGCGCGAGGCGGATCGCCGCCGTCGCGCGAATGGGGGTCAGCCGACAGTGGATCCCGAACGGCTACGCGAAGTGGAGTCGCTGAAGCTGGCCAAGACCGAGCTGACGCGGCAGGCCACGGCCACCACGCATCCGGTGCGGAAGCAGCAAATCAACGCGGCGATCGCCGAGATCGATCGCCGCATCGGCAGCCTCAGCGCGTAAGCGCCGGGGTCTCGCCCGCGAGCTCGACGCCGCAGCGATTGCGGCTCGCACTCTTCGATTCGCTTGACGACAGCTCGGCGGGGAGGCGCTAGGCGACCGTCCCGCTCTGGGCGAGGAGCGCCTTGATCTCGTCGGCCTCGAGCGCTTCCTGCTCGAGGAGCGCCTCCGCGAGCAGCTTGACGGTACTGCGATTCGTCTCGAGCAGCTGCCGTGCGCGGTCGTAGCCGCCGACGAGGATCTTCTCGATCTCCTCGTCGACACGACGCGCCGTCTGCTCGCTCATCGCGTGCGGCTTGTCGGGGTCGAAATTGTTGCCGGGCTTCCGGAATGCGCGCATGCCGAGCGCCGACATGCCCCACTCGCAGACCATGTGCTGCGCGATGTCGGTCGCGCGTTCGATGTCGTTCGAGGCGCCGCTCGTCATGTGATTCATGAACAGCTCCTCGGCCACGCGCCCGCCCATCAGCACTGCCACCTGCGTTTCCAGGTAGCCCTTCGTGTAGGTGTGACGATCCGCTTCCGGAAGCTGCATGGTCACGCCCATGGCGCGGCCGCGCGGGATGATCGTGACTTTGTGCAGCGGATCCGCCATCGGCAGCAGTGCCGCCACGACAGCGTGCCCCGCCTCGTGATACGCACAGTTCACGCGATCGAGCTCGCTCAACACGACGGAGCGGCGCTCCACGCCCATGAGGACCTTGTCGCGCGCTGCTTCCAGGTCGCTGTCGGTGACCGCCTCCCGCCCGTTGCGAGCGGCAATGAGCGCAGCTTCGTTGACCAGGTTCGCGAGATCCGCACCCGAGAATCCCGGCGTGCCGCGCGCGATCGACCGCAGATTGACGTCGTCGGTCGTGGCGACCTTGCGCACGTGGACGCTCAGGATGGCCTCGCGTCCCTTGAGGTCCGGATTCCCGACCATCACCTGACGATCGAATCGTCCCGGCCGGAGCAGCGCGGGGTCCAGGATGTCCTGACGGTTCGTCGCCGCGATGACGACAATCCCGGTCTGCGCTTCGAATCCGTCCATCTCGACGAGGAGCTGATTGAGCGTCTGCTCGCGTTCCTCGTGGCTGAGCGAGCTGCCGCCGCGGCTGCGCCCGACAGCGTCGAGCTCGTCGATGAAGACGATGCAGGACTTGTGGCGGCGCGCGTCGCGGAACAGGCGGCGCACACGCGCGGCGCCGACGCCCGCGTACATCTCGACGAAATCGGATCCGCTCGCGAAGAGGAACGGCACACCCGCCTCACCGGCGATCGATCGCGCGAGCAGCGTCTTTCCGGTTCCGGGTGGGCCGATGAGCAGCACGCCTTTCGGAATGCGTCCGCCGACCGCAGTGAACCGCTGCGGATGACGAAGGAAGTCGACGATCTCCTTCACCTCGTCCTTGGCCTCGTCCACGCCGGCGACGTCCTGGAACGTGACGACCTGGTCGCCCCGCTCGGCAACCTTCGCGCGCCCGGGCGTATGGATGCGTCCGGCTGTGGTGCGATAGACGGTGAAGCCGAGCAGCGCGACGAAGGCGCCCGCAAGCGCGAGCGCGCCGCCGTTGAGCGCGCCGGGCTCGGGCGAGGGCTGCACGTCGATGCGCACGTTGCGCCGCGCGAGGTCGGTGACGAAGCTGCCGCTCGCGGCAAGAAAGTCCGGCGGGGGCACCGTGTGCGCCGCACGTCCGTCGCGCAAGGTGACGTCGATGCCACCGTCCGCGAAGCGAACCTGCGTGACCTGGCCGTGGTCTATCTGCTGGAGGAAATCGGAGAACGCCAGCTCGGGCGGCACATCGCTGCGCCGGGCCAGGTGGACGCCGAGCCCGATCAGCACCGCGAGCGCGATGGCTGCCGGAACGTAGAAACGGGGTCGTCGAAACAGCGGTGGCAGCACAGAAATGGTCCGTTTCCCGAAGGCTGATCGGCGGGCGGCTGCGGGCACGCCACTGCCGAACAGACCTCCCGCCTTGCGACGTAAGGCGCGGCGGCTTCTAATGAGTGAAGAAAAACACTCCGCTGGGGATTGGAATGTGCTCTGATTTTACACGATGGCCGGCCGGCTGTAAACGCCGCACTCGTCAGTGGTAGCGCCAGGGTTGCCGGTCTCGCGCGACCCCAGCCGTTTGCGGCGCGCGGCGGCCTACCTCGTGCACGCGTACACCGCTCTCGGCGCCGTGCTCGCGTTCATCGGCGTGATCGCGGTCGTGCAGGACGAGGTGCGCCGAGCCTTTGCGATGATGTTCGCGGCGACGATCATCGACGCGACAGACGGCGCGCTGGCACGCGGCGTTCGCGTGAAGGCCGTGCTCCCCCGCCTCGACGGCTCGCGCCTCGATGACATCGTCGACTATCTGACGTTCGTATTCCTGCCGATGCTCTTGATCGAACGAACGGGGGGCCTGCCGGAAACCGGAGGGCTGGCCGTCGTCGCGATCGTGCTGATCAGCAGCGTCATCGGATTCTCCATGCAGGACGCGAAAACGATCGACAATTTCTTCACCGGGTTTCCGTCGTACTGGAACGTCGTCGTGCTGTACTTCTACGCCGCGCGGACGCCGCCGGTGCTCAATGCCGTTCTGCTGCTCGCGTTGAGCGCGCTGATCTTCGTGAGGATTGGATACATCTACCCGTCGCGGACGCTGCAGCTGCGGCGGCTCACGCTTGCGCTTGCGGCCCTGTGGGCCGTGGAGATTGCAGCGATGATCTGGCTGCTCCCTGCGCCTCCCGCCTGGCTGCTGATCGCGTCGCTCGCATTTCCCGTCTATTACTTGGTGATGTCGCTGCTGCTCCACGCCAGGCGCCAGGTTCGCGCACGGTGACGCTCTCCGCGCAGGTCGTGCGGCACCGCATCATCGGCGCCCTGTACGTGCTGCTCGTCGCGTTCACCGCGATCACGGTGATCTGGACGATGAGGCAGGGGTGGGCCGTCTACAAGCTGCGCCGCGGCGTGGGCGACACGTGGTTCTACGCGGGGGACGGCCGCCCCTGGTTCCGGATGGACGAGCAGCGCCGCGACGTCTCGCTCGACGAGATCGCACCCGATCTCCAGCACGCGGTCGTTGCCGTCGAGGATCACCGCTTCTACAAGCACTTCGGGATCGATCCCATCGGCACGGCGCGCGCGCTCTGGCGCGACGCGCGGCGCGGCGATCGCTCCGAAGGCGGCAGCACGCTCACGCAGCAGCTCGCGCGGACGCTGTTTCTGTCGAACAAGCGAACGCTCGGGCGGAAGGCACAGGAAGCTGTCCTCGCGCTGCTCCTCGAGCAGGAGCTCTCGAAGAAACAGATCCTCGAGCTGTATCTCAACCGCATCTATCTGAGCGGCGGCGTCTACGGCGTCGAGACGATGTCGCGCAACCTGTTCGGCAAGCCCGCGAGCGCGGTCACGCTGCCGGAAGCCGCACTCATCGCGGGCTTGATCCGCGCGCCGTCGGCACTGTCGCCATGGTCGAATCTCGACGGCGCGATCGATCGGAGCCATGTCGTGCTCCAGCGGATGCGCGAGGAACACTACATCACGCCCGATCAGGAGCGCGCGGCGGATCAAGCGCGGGTTCGCATTCGTCCTTTTCCCGGAGCAACGGAAGCACACGCCGGCTATGCGAAGGAATTTCTCCGCCAGCAATTCCGCGATCGCTTCGGCGGCGATCATCCGCCCGACTGGCAGGTGAGGACGACGTTCAGCCCCGAGCTGCAGGATGCGGCCGAGCGGGCCGTGGACGAGGGGCTGCGGCGTTTCGGCGATCCTCGCCTGCAGGCGGCGCTCGTCGCAATCGATCCCGGCACCGGCAGCATCGTCGCGATGGTGGGCGGCCGCGATTTCCGGCAATCGCAGTTCAATCGCGCGTGGCGGAGCAGGCGTCAGCCCGGTTCCGCCTTCAAGCCAATCCTCTACGCGGCCGCTCTGGCGCGCGGCTACTCGCCCGTCACCGTGCTCGAGGGTCTGTCGTCGATCGAGCCGCAGGGGCCGAACGAATGGGCGCCGCGGAATGCGAGCGGCGACGATCCGGATGCGTTGACGCTCCGCGCGGCGCTCGACGAATCGAACAACCGTGCGGCGACGCTCCTGCAGCAGCGGATTGGCTCGCGACCGGTGCTGCATCTCGCGTCGGATGCAGGCCTGCGTGACCTGCCCGATGTTCCGTCGCTCTCGCTCGGCACCGGATTGGTGACGCCGCTGGACCTCACGGCCGCGTTCGCGATGTTCCCGAACGGCGGCATGGCCGTGAAGCCGCGCGGGATCACGCGCGTGCTGGACGCCGACGGCGGCGTCGCGTACGACAACCCGGCGCAGGCGGATCGCGTTCTCACCGAGGACGTCGCGTTTCAGATGGTCTCGATGCTGGAGGATGTCGTCGATCGCGGGACCGCCAGTCCGGCGCGCACGCAGTACGGCGTCCGCTTCCCCGCGGGCGGCAAGACGGGCACCACGGACGATTTCAAGGACGCGTGGTTCGTCGGCTTCACCTCATCGCTCGTCGCCGGGGTGTGGGTCGGGTTCGATCAGCCGGCGCCAATCGCGCGTCAAGGATACGGCGCGCGCTACGCGCTGCCGATCTGGAGCGAGTTCATGAAGGCGGCTGCGAGAAGGCGCCCGGCGCGCGAGCTCGATCCGCCGTCGACGCTTCGCGAAGAGCCGCTCTGCAAGATCACGTACTTGAAGCCCGTCGAAGGCTGTCCCACCTACACCGAGTACTTCAAGAAGGGCGATCAAATTCCCACGCGCCTGTGCCCGCTGCACCAGGGCAGCGTGAAGCAGCAGATCAAGCGCGCGGTTCAGGGATTCTTCTCAGGGCTGGGACGAAAGCTGAAGGGAATCTTCAAATAGCGCGGCTGTCGCGCAACTGAGGTTGCGCGCCTCCATCACCGTTGGATTCGCGCCGATCCGCCTTTCGCGAACGCGCGCACCTGTTCGAGGGTTGCCATCGTCGTGTCGCCGGGGAATGTGGTGAGCAGCGCACCATGCGCCCATCCAAGCTTGACGGCTTCCTGCGGCGGTTCGCCCGTGAGCAGACCGTAGAAGAAGCCTGACGCGAAGCCGTCGCCGCCGCCGACGCGATCGAAGACGTCGAGCTCGCACGCCGGCGCCTCGTACGTGCGGCCGTCGATCCATGCGACTGCCCCCCAGCCATGGCGGTTCGTCGAATGCACCTCGCGGAGCGTCGTCGCGACCGCTTTCATGTTCGGGAAGCGCTTCACGACGCGGCCGATCGTGTCGACGAACGCGCTGGGATCCAGCTTCGACGCGGCCGCGACCTGGGGTCCGGCAATGCCGAGGCCCTTCTGCAGATCCTCCTCGTTGCCGACGAGCACGTCGACGTGCTCGACGATCCGGCTGAGGACACCGACCGCGCGTTTCGGGTCGCCTGATGCGCGCCACAACTTCTCGCGGTAATTCAGGTCGAACGAGACCACGGCGCCCGCGGCTTTCGCGGCCTCCATCGCCTCGATCGTCAGGTCGGCGGTCGTCTCCGACAGCGACGCGAAGATCCCGCCGCTGTGGAACCAGCGGACGCCGTTGCCGAAGATCTCCTTCCAGTCGAAGTCGCCGGGCTTCAGCCTCGCCGCCGCCTCGTTCGATCGGTTGTAGAAGACCACGGGCCCGCGCACGCCGAAGCCGCGGTCGCTGTAGACGGCAGCCATGTTCGGGCCGCGCACGCCGTCGTGGGGGAACATCTTGTAGAAGGGCGTCACGCCCATGGCACGGACCTGTCCGGCAATCAGGTCGCCGATCGGGTACTCGACCATGGCGGTCGCAATCGCGGTGCGCATGCCGAAGCAGTCCGCGAGGTTGGCGGCGCAATTGAACTCGCCGCCACTCACGTGAATCGCGCAGGAGGAAGCCTTCCGGAACGGGACGGCGCCCGGATCGAGGCGGTGCACCAGGCCGCCAAGCGCCAGCACGTCGATGGCGCCCGACGAGGGGATGTTCAGCGTCGTGGACATAACCTGAAATTGTGCCATCCGGCGCGCTTTGATGCTACAGTGCGCCAGCATCGATGCTTTCGGCGCTCCTGCTCCTTCTCGTCTTCAGCACGCCGGCGCAGCAACCGGCGCCGACAGCCGCGCCGGCTTCGGCGCGCGTGTGGGAAGGGCGCTCCGCAGAGTACGAGGCGTACTTGCGGACGGCGCCCGTCGTGAAGATGACGGCCGTGGATCTCGGCGTCACGCATCCCAAGCGCGCGTTCTTCGCGCCTGACGGGCTTGCCGCATCGGCTGCGTGGAAGCCGCTCCGCCCCGGGTTTCAGAACGGGTACTGGGAAAGTTACAAGTCCGAGATCGCCGCATACGAGCTGGACAAACTCCTGCAGCTCGGCATGGTGCCGGTCGTTGTCGAGCGAAAGATCGACGGCGTGACCGGCGCGCTCATCTTGTGGCTCGAGGGCGTGCGCACGTGGCTCGAGGTGCAGCCGCTGCCCAAGCCGCCCGCCTGGGAGCGACAGCTTGCGCGCATGAAGCTGTTCGACGATTTGATCGGCAACCCCGATCGCAACCGCGGCAACCTGCTCGTCGACGGCGAGTGGAACCTGTTCCTGATCGATCACTCGCGCGCGTTCCTGGACGACCGCAAGCTGCCGCAGAAGCTGGATCACGTCGATACCGCACTCTGGGAGCGTATCGCGGCGCTCGACGAGTCGACGCTGCAGAGCGCCGTCGGACAAGCGCTCGAGAAGAGGCAGATCAAGTCGATGCTGGCGCGCCGCGATCAGATGGCCGCGGCGATCGATGCGCTCGTGAAGAAGAACGGCCGCCGCGCAGTGTTCGTATGGTAGTCCTGGCGACCCGTTAACGCTTTCCCGACACCACAATCAGGGCGATTCCGGCGACGACGGCGACGCCGCCGAAGATTGGCGGCAACGGAAGCGTCTCACGCTTCTGCGTTTCGGCCTGAATCGGGCCAAGATCCACGACCTTCTCGCGCTTGGTCCAGCTGATGCCGCCGAACGCCAAGGCAAGGAGGCCCACGACGATCAGGACGATCCCGAATATCTTCATGCGGCGCCATGGTGCAAAGCCGGGGCCGTTCTTCTTGATCGCAGTCTTCGCGCTGAAGCTCATCGTTCTGCTTCAGCTTCGGGATCACCCGCTCATCCAGCCTGACGCCGGCCTGGACACGACTGCATACGCGACGCTCGCATCGCAGGTCGTCGCGGGCAACGCGACGCTCGGACCCGGTCTCTACTTCGTTTCACCGCTCTACATCTACTTCCTCGC
>JAICSD010000133.1 GCA_025937075.1 Vicinamibacteria bacterium
AGCCGGCGCTCCGATTCGGCGATTGCGGCGCGGAGTTCTTCACGGCGCGTGACGTTCCGTTCGAGGTCGGCGGCTCGCGCGACGGCGCGCTGGTCGAGATCGCGGGCGGCGTCTTCGAGGCGGCTGATCTCGAGCGCGAGCGCGCTCGCCCGTTCCACGAGCGCGGCATGCGCAGCCTTCGCTTCCGCCGTGCTCCGCGCCTGCTGCTCGGCCCGGTCGCGCGCCTCGAACAGCGTGCGCTGGGCGGCCGACAACTGTTCGTCCGCCGTTCGCTGCTCCGCTTCGATACGGCGAATCGAGTCGGCGGCTTCCGCCTCGCGGCGTTCCTGTGTCCGAAGCTCCTCTTCGCCGGAACGGCGTTCGACGGCAATCTGATCCTGCTTGCGCGCGATGCGGTCCCGTGCGTCTCCCGCGGCTGTGTGCTGCAGATCGAAGGCGACGATTGCCTTCTCCTGACGGTGCAGCTCCTGCTGCAGCGATGCGATCGCGGATTCGGCGGCCGCCGCCGCAACGTCGAGGCTGGCCGCCTCTTCGCGGACGCGGTTCAATGCCGTCGTGTCCTGTTCGAGTTTCTCGCGCAGCTCTTTGATCTCGCGCTTGGTCGTCAGGATGCTGCGGGCCTCCGAGCGCTCACCACCCTCGACGAGATGCGCGCCGGTATAGACGTCACCCTCCAGTGTCACGACGACGGCCCTGCTCCGCGACGAGACTCCACGCGCCGCATCGCGGCTGCTGGCAATCCACACATCCGCGAGCGCGGCGCGAATCGCCTGGGCCGCGGGGCCGGAGATGCGAACGACCGAGCTGACGGGAACTACTGCCGGATCCTGCGCGTCCGCGGCCGCGTCAGCCTGCGTCGCCTCCCCTTCCGTGACGACGAACCCGACGCGTCCCGCGTCGCGCTCACGGACGAACGCCAGCCCCTTTTCCGCGTCCTCGTGCGAGGGCACGACGACGTGCTGCAGCAGATCGCCGAGCGCGGCGTCCACCGCGCGCTCGTAACGCGCGTCGACGTCGAGATAATCCGCGACCGAGCCGTGGTGGCGAATCGGCTGGCCGGGTTCCGCGAGAATCGCGCGTGCCCCTTCGCCATACTCCGCCCGCGCCGCGTCCAGCTCCTCGAGCGAGCGCAGCCGCGCGGAGACACCAGCCAACTCGCGCTCCCGTGCGCCGAGATCGCGTCCAACGGATTCGCGGCTTGTTCGCGCGACCGCCAGCTCCGATTCGCGCGCGGCGCGGTCGACGCGAAGGACCTCCATGGCTTCGCGGGCGCGGCGGAGCGCGTCGTCCGCGGCGGCCCGTTCTTCAGCGGCGCGTTCCGCTTCACGCTCCAGATCGCTCCGCTCCACGTCGAGCTTGGCGAGCTGCTCTCCGATCCGCGCCCGCGACGCGGCCGCGTGGTCCATGGCATGCCGCAAGGCTGTCGCGGCGTTGACGGCCGCATAGACCTCGCTCCGCGCCGCCTCCACGTCGGCTTCGAGGCCTTCGATATTGCGGTGCGCGAGCGCGTACGCCTCTTCCTGCTGCTGGAGCGCCGCCGACGCGGCGTCGCGATCCGTCGTCGCCGTGTGGAGAGCTCCACGCCGCGATTCGATCTCCAGCCGGGCCGGTTCGCGGCGGGACTCGAGCGCGGCGACTTCGGCCTCCAGCGCGCCGGCCGCGTTCCGGAGGGCCTCGATCTGCTGTGTATCGAACGTCACCTGCTGCTGCAGGCGTCCGATGGAGAGCTCGCGGGCATGCGCCGCCTCGCGCGCGGCCGTCGCTTTCGCATCCGCCTCCGTCAACTCCAGCCGCAGGCGCTCCAGCGTGGTCTCGAGCTCGGCAAGGTGCGCGGCCGCGGCGGTCTCTCGTCCGCGCGCCGCCGCCAGCCGGGCGCGGGTCGCTTCGATGGTCTCGCCGAGCCGTGCGTAGCGCTCCGCGAATTGCACCTTCTCCCAGCGGCGCAGTTCGTCGCGCAGCCGCTTGTATCGCCGCGCTTTTGCCGCCTGCCGCTTCAGCGCGCCGCGCTGCTTCTCGACTTCGAAGATGATGTCGTCCACGCGCGTGAGGTTCTGCTGCGCCGCTTCGAGCTTGAGTTCCGCGGCGCGCCGCCGGCTCTTGTACTTCGTGACCCCGGCGGCTTCTTCGATCAACTGGCGGCGATCCGTCGGGCGCGCGCTCAGGATCTGCCCGATCTTCCCCTGCTCGATCACCGCGTACGCCTTCACGCCGAGACCCGCATCCATCAACAGGTCCTGCACGTCCTTCAGCCGCACGCTCTCGCCGTCGATCAGGTATTCGCTTTCGCCGGATCGATACAGGCGCCGCCCCACTTCGACATCGCGAACCATCAAGGGGGCTTCGTCGAGCAGCGCCACCGCGTCGGCGCCGAGCAGTTCTCCCGCTGCCGTCGCGACCACCGTTTCTGCCGGCGTGAGCGGCTCCGGCCGGATGCGCCCGTTCCCCGCGACGCCCGGAGCGCCAGTCGACGGACGCGCAGCCACACCCGCCAGCCGGATCTTCACCTCCGCAGCGCCGGTCGCTTTACGGGCGTCGCTTCCCGCGAAGATGATGTCCTGCATGTGTTCGCCGCGGAGGCTCCTGGCGCTCTGTTCCCCGAGCACCCAGGTGATCGCGTCAACGACGTTGCTCTTCCCGCAGCCGTTGGGGCCGACGATGGCGGTGACGCCGGTGTCGAACGCCAGTTCGGAGCGGTCGGGGAAGCTCTTGAACCCGGAAATCTCGAGACGTTGAAGACGCATAAAGGACCCGTGAAAAGAAAAAGCCGCCTGCCGGGCGTGGCTACAGCACGGCCCGGAAGCGGCTGGGATCGCTTCGAACGGAACAGGTTTTCAGGAAACAGATGACTGACAACAGCCGATGGCGCCGGCAGCCCACACCCCGCACAGACGGGATGTCCCCTTGGGGCCAGCAAACGGCGGCCAGTCTAACAAGCCCCCATACCTAGTGGCAACACTAAAGTGCGCGCACAAGTAATAGGGGCTTACGCCCTAAATCAAGAAACTGCAGATTGCAGATTGAAGGTTGCTCCAATCGGCAATTCGCTGTCAGTGACCGCCTTTCGTGTTGGTGCGCGTTTTCGCCAGCTCGGTCAACTTCGCCGCGTCCGCGAACTGCCCCATCGCGAACTGCGCCTGCGGATCGTGCGCAATGAGGTTCTTCTGCGCTTCGCCGATCCCGAAGAGCGCGACGTCGATTTCGTAGTGCATCATCGCCTTGATGAAATCGATGTCCTTCGCAAACGCCGCGTCGTCGATCTTCACCTTCTCGGACTGCAGATACGACTTGAAGTCGTTCACCATCGCGTCGGAGACCTGGAAGCCGCGCGCAACGCGCTTCTTGGCGCTGCCGGCGACCGCCATCCGCGTGTCGCCTTCGGCGGCATAGCGCTCCGCGTAGTTCGCGAACGCGCCGCGTGCATACAGCGCGCGGCCGAACCGCGTCGGGTTGAAGCCCTGCACGGGGCCGACGTAGAACTTGTCGGGTTCGATCCCGCCGCCGCCGTAAACCTTGCGGCCCGCGTCCGTGTACTTCAACTGCGCCGCGTTGTGTTCGCGCTGCCCCGTTTGATCGCGGAGCGTGTACGTGAGGTATTCGTCGAAGCTGCCGTCCCACGGGCGCTGGATCATCCGGCCGCTCGGCGTGAAATACCGGCCGGTCGTCAGCGCCAGCCCTGCGCCTTCGTTGATGCGGTAGACGGACTGTACCAGCGCTTTGCCGAACGTCGTCTCGCCAACGATGAGCGCGCGATCGTGGTCCTGCAGCGAGCCGGTCACGATCTCCGATGCGCTCGCGCTGTTCCGGTTCACGAGCACCATCATCGGCCCTGTATAGTCCGCGTTTTCCGTCGCGCGATAATCTTCGTCCGAGTTGGGGATGCGCCCGCGCGTGTAGACGATCATGTCGCCGCGCGGCAGGAAGCGGTTCGCAATGCGGATCGCCTGATCGAGCGGCCCGCCGGGATTGTCGCGGAGATCGAAGACCAGCCGCTTCATGCCCTGCGATTCGAGTTTCGCAACCGCCTCGCCGACCTCGTGGTCGGAGGTTTCGGAGAAGTCGCCAAGCTTGATGTAGCCCGTCTGCGGATCGAGCATGAACGCGCCGCGGACGGTGGTGATGTTCACCTGATCGCGCTCGACGTCCATGTCGATCAATTTGTCGTATCCCGGACGGCGGATCGAGATATTGACCTTCGTGCCTTTCGGTCCCTTCAATTCGTGCGCAGTCTGCTCAGTGGTCCAGTTCTTCGCATCCTGGCCCTTCACGCGCGCGATGACGTCGCCGCGGCGAATCCCGGCGCGATACGCCGGAGAACCTTCGAACACCGAAACGACGGTGACGTCGCCGTCGACGGTCTGGATCGAAAGGCCGACGCCGTAGTAACTGCCTTCCTGGCGCTCGCGCATCTGCGCGTATTGCTTCGGATCGAAGAAGCTCGAATGCGGGTCGAGCGTGTGCAGCATCCCGTCGATCGCGCCGTACACCAGACGATCCGACGGCACGTTGTCGACGTACTCGCGGTCGACCGCGGCCAGCGCGGCGGTAAAGGCGCGATACTGCAGCTGCACCTGGTCCTGCTTGGCCAGAACGGTGCTGCCGAAAAAGCCGCCGGCGAGCGCGGACAAGAGGACCGCGAGCGCCACGACCGGCACGAAACGGGGACTGCGCATGGATCGCATCGTAACAGAGGAAGTGCAGGCAGGGCAAAGAGTTCCGGGCCGATGCGCGGCTCCCCACGGGGCCCGCTGCCCGGTGTATACTTTGGGCATGCTAGGCTCAGTAGGGCTTCCAGAGCTGATCATCATTTTCACGCTCGCGCTCATCATCTTCGGGCCCCGGAAGCTGCCGGAGCTCGGACGGTCGCTGGGCAAGAGCCTGGCTGAATTCAAGCGGGCGTCCAACGAGCTGAGGAATACGCTGGACGAGGAAATTCGGCTCGATGATCAGCGATCCGCGCGCGCCCAGGAACCGACCGCCCTCCCGCCCGTCGAACCGGCCCGGCCGTCGGTCGTGAACGAATCGATCGCGGGGAGCGTCCCGCGCCAGAACGGCAGCGCGTAGTCCCTTAAGCCCTCGATGGCGCTCGTTCCTTTTCCGGGTACATCCGCGCGCGCCGAACAGCCTGCGCCGCCCGAAGATTACCGCCCGGCGCAACACGATGAGGATGACGACGTCGACGGCTCGTCGAAGATGTCCTTCCTCGAGCACCTCGAGGAACTGCGCAAGCGCCTGATCTACTCCGCGTATTCGCTGCTCGCCGGCTGCGCGATCGCCTACATCTTCATCCAGCGCATTTTCGACTTCGTGATGCTGCCGATGCAGCACATGCTGCCCGGCGGCAACAAGCTGATTTACACGGCGGGCGCCGAGCCCTTCATGCTCTATCTGAAGATCGGCCTCATTGCCGGCATCTTCTTCTCCTCGCCGCTCATCATCTGGCAGCTCTGGAAATTCATCTCGCCCGGGCTCTACACCCACGAGAAGAAGTTCGCGATTCCGTTCGTCCTCCTCTCGACGATCTTCTTCGTCCTCGGAGGGCTCTTCTCGCACTACATCGCCTTCCCGTGGACGTGGAAGTTCTTCATCAGCTTCAGCACCGATTACATGGTGTTCCTCCCGAAGATCGATGAAGCCTTCAGCCTCTACACGAAGATGCTGCTCGGCTTCGGCCTCGTATTCGAGATGCCGACGCTCGTCTTCTTCCTCGCACGGATGGGCGTCATCACGGCGAAGATGCTCTGGGCCTATTTCAAGTACGCGATCCTCGTCATCGCGATCGTCGCCGCCGTCGTCAGCCCCGGCACCGACATGATGTCGATGATGATCATGGCGGTCCCGATGTGGGGCCTTTACATCATCAGCATCGCGATCGCATTCATCTTCGGGAAGAAAAAGAAGCGCCCGGCCGACGACCCCGCCTGAAAACAAATCTGTGATCCGGCAGCTCGTCCGCGCTATACTGTTGAGCCGGCGGGCAGTTGTCGTATCGACCGACGGCTGACCGCAGGCCTGACGGCCTGCGCTACGAAAGCTCCCCCGAACCCACCCGCCGGAACCGAGGCATCATGCGACAGATAGCGTGCACGTTGGGACTGGTGGCCGTTCTCGGCGCCCCCGCCCTCGCGCAGACACCCGCGGCTCAGACGACGCCGCCGCCGTCTTCCACCCCATCGACCGAAGTCACCACGCGCCCCGCGACGACGACGTTCATGGGGGATACGGGTCTCTGGAACGTCCCCACCGGCGAGGTCCTGCCCGCCCGCCGCTGGTCGGTCAGCGCGTACCGGGTCAACTTCGACGATAACCAGGGATTCAGTGACATCTCGAACTGGCCCATCACGTTCGGCGTGGGCCTCGCGGATCGCGCGGAGATTTTCGGATCGTGGGTGCTCGTCAACCGCATCGACCGGGACGTGCGCCCGCTGTTTCCAGCATCAGGTAATCCGGTCGCGAATGCTGTACTCGGCGATCCGAACGTCACCGGCGTCGTGCCGCAGAATCCCCTCGCCACGCGCGGCTGGAGCGGCAACAACCTGGGCGACCTGTGGGTGGGCGCGAAGTTCAACGTCTCCTCTCAGTGGCGGCAGCAGCCGGCAGCGTTCGCCGTGCGCGCGATGGTGAAGCTGCCAACCGGCGACAAGGACAGCGGCGCGAGCACGGGGAAGGCCGACGTCGCGTTCGACGGCATCATCAGCAAAGAGATCAACGAGCGCGCGGAGCTGTCGGGCTACGCAGGCTTCATCGTTCGCGGCGCGCCATCCCAGGTCGAGGAAACCAACGGCTTTCGCTGGGGCGTCGGCGCAGGTGTGCCCAGCCGCAAGTCGCTGCGCTTCACGGCGGAACTGACCGGTGAGGCGTATACGAAGAGTTCACTTACCCAAAAGACGCTCCTCGTCGCGGAGGACGGTTCGGCGCTGACGGCTGGCTTCGTCTCGCAGGTCAAATCACCGGTCGACGTGAATCTCGGACTGACCTGGCAGGCGCGCAGCGGGTTCTTCGCTGGCGCGGGTTGGACGTGGCGCGTGAACATGGATTCGCGAGACACGTTCCTCAGTCAGTACACGAACGGGGCCGGCGATCGGATGGACATCGTCGGGCGCATTGGATATCACCCCGGCGTCCGTGTCTACGTCGCCCCCGCGCCGCCACCTCCGCCGCCGCCTCCGGCGCCACGCAATCAGCCGCCGACCGTCCACGCGAGGTGCGAGCCGTGCACGGTTGAAATCGGGAAGACGTCGACCGTCACAGCCGATGCGCAAGATCCGGATGGGGATGCGCTGTCGTACCGCTGGAGCGCACCTGCCGGAACCTTCGCCAACGGCACGTCGCGGCAGACGCCGTGGACCGCCCCCATGCAGGAAGGACCCGTTCAGGTCACCGTCACCGTCGACGACGGCAAGGGAGGCACCGCATCTGACTCAGTGACCATTCAGGTGATCAAGCCGGCGGTGAAGGAAGTGGTGTTCGAGGACGTCCACTTCGATTTCGACCGCTACAGCCTGCGGCCGGAGGCGACGCGGCTGCTGGACGAGGTCGTTCGGGCGCTGCAGGACAACCCGGATCTCCACATCGAGATCGAGGGCCACACCTGCAACATCGGAACGGCGGAATACAATCTCGCGCTCGGCGACCGTCGCGCGAACGCGGTCCGCGACTACCTGACCAGCCGCGGCATTTCCGCGGCTCGCCTGCAGACGGTCAGCTACGGGGAAGAGCGTCCGAAATACGACAACAGCCGCGAGGAGACCCGGCGCCTGAACCGCCGCGCGGCGCTGACGGTCCGCTTGCAGCGATAATCGGTCCATGCCCATCCGTCCGTCCTCCGGCGCGGAGATCAAACCGCTGATCACCGCGCTGGGAGGATCGGACGACGTGCGGCGCGAGGCGGCGATTGCGCGTCTCGCGGTCATCGGTCCGCGCGCCGCCGAACACCTCCTCGCCGCCTATCCTGGCTCAACGACTCGTTCCCGGGTCGGCATCCTTCGCGCGCTGGAGTCGATGGCGGATCCGCGAGGGCTCACGCTGGCGCGCGAAGCGCTCGACCGGGGGCCCGCCGACCTGTCGCTGGCCGCTGTCGGCACCTTGCGCGCGCTCCTTGCGACGGCCGAGGCGTCGAAGGACGCGCTCGATACGCTCATCTCTGCCGCGCTCGACCCGGAGCGGAGTACGGACGTGCGCCTTGCGGCGTTCGACGCGCTTCGCGAACTGCCCGCCGACATCGTCCAGCCCATTCGCGAATCGCTCGCGTCGGATCGCGACGCCGTCATCCGGCAGGCCGCCGGCGGCCAGCCGGGCGGGATCGATCGGTGGAGCGCCGCGGTTGCGGGAAATCTGCCGTCGACCGCTGCATTGCTGAAGGGTCTCGCGGCGGCGCATCACGCCGACGCGCGGCTGACGGAGCTGCAGCGGCTCATCGATCACGTGCGGGCGCGCGAACGCAGCGAACCCGATGCGGCTGCGCGGGCCGAGTGGCGGGCCGTTCGCGGCACGCTGCATCAGGCGCTCGCGAACCGCGGCAGCCGGCTTGCGCTGTACGACCTGCGCGACAGCCTGTCCGATCACGGGCCTCTGCCGGTGACGTTTCTGGCAGCGCTGGAAGAGATCGGCGATGCGAGCTGTATCGAGCCGCTGGCGGATGCCTACGACGCCTCGTCTCGAAGCGCCGACCTGTGGTGGCGGGAGCATCTGGCGGGCGCCTTCCGCGCGATCGTGCGGCGTGAGGGTTTGACGCGGCGGCACCTCGTGGTGAAGCGCGCGCTTGCGCGCTGGCCGGAGGCGGCGGCGGAGCTCATGGGACGGGTGTGAGGGAGCGAATACCAGATGGTAGGGCGGCCGCCTCACCGGAGATCGCAGGGCGGCCCTTTATAGGCCGCCTCACCGCAGATTGTAGGGCAGCCCTTTATGGGCCGCCTCACCGCAGATTGTAGAGCGGCCCTTTATGGGCCGCCTCACCCGCGGGGCACTCACCGCAGATTGTAGGGCGGCCCTTTATGGGCCGCCTCACCCGCGGGGCATAAAGCCCTAACCCTATATGAGACCCTTCAGTAAGCCTTCGCGAACCACGCTTCGGCTGTCGCAGGACCGCCGCAAAGAATGCAGGTGCCGGTGGGCTCGGCAGTTGTGAACGGAATGTTTCGCAGCGTCGCCTGCGTCTCCGCTTTGATGCGCGCCTCGCACGCCGAGCTGCCGCACCACCCCGCGATGACGAACCCGGGACGGCCCTCCATCACGCTCTTGAACTCGTCGTAGGTCGACACCCGTGTCGTGTGCTCGTCGCGGAACGTTCGTGCGCGCTCCAGCAGCGACCGCTGCATCTCATCGAGCCGTCCGACAATCGCATCCGCGAGGCCGTCCATCGGCATCGGCTGCTTCTCGCGCGTATCGCGGCGGGCCACCATCACCGACGACTTCTCGATGTCTTTGGGACCGATTTCGACCCGCAGCGGCACGCCGCGGAGCTCCCACTCGGCAAATTTCCAACCGGGCGTATACGTGTCCCGATCGTCGAGGAACACACGAACGCCGCGCGCCCTGAGGACGTCGGCGATCTCGCGCGCCCTGGGCAGCACCGTCTCCTGCCAGTTGCCTTTCGCGATCGGAACAATCACGACCTGATAGGGCGCAATGCGAGGCGGCAGCACCAGGCCGTTGTCGTCGCCGTGGGTCATGATGACGCCGCCAATCAGCCGCGTCGACACACCCCACGACGTCGTCCACACGTACTGCAGCGTCTTGTCGCGGCCCTGGAACTGAATCCCAAACGCCCTGGCGAAGTTCTGTCCGAGATTGTGAGACGTTCCCGCCTGGAGCGCGCGGCCGTCCCGCATCAGCCCTTCGATCGAGTAGGTGCGCGACGCACCGGCGAACTTCTCGCTCTCGCTCTTCTGCCCGTCGATGAC
>JAICSD010000410.1 GCA_025937075.1 Vicinamibacteria bacterium
GAGGTGTCGCCGAACCCGTCGAGGATCGGATGCCGGGCGCCGGCAGCGGCATCCAGGCTCAGATACGAGTTCTGCATCGGGCCGTCAATCTTGCCGCTGAACGAGACGCCGAACAGATCGGCGAGGCCGAAGTCGCGCTGGCGCTGGCCACGTTCATCGCAGAGCGACGAGGCGAATGTCGCCAGCACGCGGCCGCCGCGTCCGACGAACTCACGGATCGCGCCGCACTGCGTCTCCGACAGCGCCGCCGCGTCGGCGAGCACGAGGAGACGATAGCGGTCGAGACGATCGGGCGTGAGGAACGCCTCGTGAACGAGCTCGAACGGGATGCGGCTCTCGACGAGCGCATGATACATCCCGAGCACGTGATCCTCGTGCCGATCGCCTTGCGCGAAGCTTCCGGCATACGTCGACGTCTGTTCGGAGTGCAGCAGCGCGACGCGCGCAAGCGGCGCCTCGTTGCGGAGGTAGCGCTCGTGGCGGTAATGCCAGTCGTAGATATCTTCGACGAACGGCAGCCAGCGGCGGTCATACAGCACGCCAGAGAACTTCGTGACCCACGGGCGCATGCCGTTCGCGGTGCCCTCGGCGACCCACAGGCGCACTTCCGGCGCGCTCTGGACCGAATCCTTCCAGCGATACGGCTCCTCGAGCCCGACGCTGAAGATTCCTCCGATCGGCCGCCGGCCCATGACCGATCGGTACTCTTTCGCGCGACGGCCGTTTGCCCACGGCGGCGCCAGCCCGCGGCGCGCCTGGTTGTCCGTGAACTGGATATCCGCAAGCTCACCAGCCGTCTTCAGATCGGGCGGCCCGTTCGGGATGAAGCGCGCCTCGGGATTCGCCGAGCGCACGGTCGCGTCCCACCGCTTCCACAGCTCGGTCAGCCGGGCCTTGCGCCACTCGATGAACGCGCGCCTGTCGGGATCCGCGCGGTCGTTCGTGCGCGGCAGCTCGCGGCCGGTTGCACTGCGGAAGTTCTCCCGACAGTGAACGCAGTAGCAGTCGCCTCCCTGCGGCGCCCAGCGATTGGAGAAGACGCCGTCGATCTTGTAGCGCGTCACGATCTCGCGATGAACCTGGTCCATGAACTCGAAGTTGTACGGACCGAGGGCGCACGTGACCCATAGATCGCGATTCGCCCAATGACGCCGCGGCGTACCGTCGGCGTTGACCGCGATCCAATCCGGGTGCGCCTCGCGCACATCGTCGCGCGCGGCGTGCGGGTCTGTCCGCGCCACGACGCGCATCCCGACCTTCCGGCAGCCTGTGACGAGCGCGCCGAACGGATCGCTCGTGCCAAGCCACGCGCTGCGGTGGTGCAGCGGCACCTCCGTCGGATAGTACGCGACGATCCCGCCTGCGCTGAGCGTCGTCGCATCGGCGTGGAGCCGGCGGAAGTAGTCGAGCCAGAACGCAGGATCGAAGCGTCCGGGATCGTTCTCGACGAGCGTCAGCTGGACCCACCGCATCGGCTGATCGAACCAGCCGGCAGGCACGGGATCCGGCGACGTGAACGCCTGTGACGCCGACGCGGTGACCGGAACGATCGCCACACTTGCGATCGCGCCCGCACCCGTCGTCACCTGCAGGAACTCGCGCCGCGATACATCGCGTGTCATCGTGCGGCTGCCTCCTCGTGGCTTCCCCCTTCAGGGGGAAGACGCCGGGACCAGTACCAATAGAACGGCAGCCCGCATGCAATCAGACCGAGACCCGCGAGGGCCCGGCCCGGCGTGGCCATCAGGGTGTTGACGACCAGCCAGGCGGCGACGACGAGGAACAGCGCCGGAACGAGCGGATAGCCGGGCGTCCGGTAGCCGCGATAGTCAGGGTATCTGCCGCGGAAGATGAAAACCGTGGCCGTCGCGAGCGCCAGGAAGATGACGATCGCGAAAATCGCGTAGTCCGTCAGCGTGTCGTAGGAGCCCGACAGCACGAGCAGGGACGCCCAGCCCGCCTGTGCCACGAGCGCTCGAATCGGCACGCGCGTTCGAGGGCTCAGCGCCGCAAGCGTTCTGAAGAACATGCCGTCGCGGGCCATCGCGTAGGGCACGCGCGCGCACGCGAGCGACTGGACCATCAAGGTCCCGAAGATCGACGCCGCCATCGCGCCGGCCATGACGCTCGCCGCGACGTTCCCCACGACGCGCGTCATCGCCGAGGTTGCCACCGATGCCGAGGCGGGCAGCGATGCGATCTCCATCGGCGTCAGGACGTAGAAGTAGGCGACGTTCGCGAGCACGTAGAGGATCGCAACGAGCCCGAGGCCGCCGATGATCGCAAGCGGCAGGTTCCGCTCGGGATCCTTCACCTCCTCCGACACGTAGGTCAGCTCGTTCCAGCCGTTGTAGGCCCACAGCGCGCCGAGCATCGCTGCGCCGAATCCAGCGAAACCGCCCTGCGCCGACGCCGACACACCGTCGCACGCCGCACCTGCGGCGGAGGAGCCGAAGTGCCCCCAGGTCCCGCCGGTGAAGAACGCTGCGACTGCGGCAACGCCCACAACCAGCACGACCTTGAGCGTCGTGAACCCCACCGCAAGCGTGCCGCTGACCGACACAGCGGCACAGTTCGTCAGGGTCACGATTGCTATGGCGACGAGCGCGGTCGCCTGCAGGCCGCTCAGCGACGCGGACCATGCGCCAAGCGGAATCGTGATGGACCACGCCTGCAGGGAGCCGCCTGTGACGATGTTGAAGAAGATCGCAAAACCTGCCGCGAGACTTGCCGTCGCGCCGGTGTTGGCGACGAAGAAGCGCGTCCATCCGTACAGGAATCCGGCGAGCCGTCCGTACGCCTCGCGGATGTAGACATAGTCGCCGCCCGCGCGCGGCAGCACCGACGCGATCTCGCCGTAGGTCAGCGCGCCGGCAAGACTGAGGAGACCGCCGACGGTCCAGACGGCGATCACCATTCCCCCGGATCCGACGTTGCACGTCATCACGCGCGCCTTCAGGAACACGCCCGTTCCAATGACGTCGCCGATGAGAAAGGACGTCGCCGCGAGAAGCCCAAGGCCGCGGACGAGGCCGGCCGGCGAGGTCAGGGGAGTTGAAGTGGCAATCGGCACGGTGGCGCCCCGGATTCTACCGCGGACGACGCGGGCCACGGACGACGCGGACTAACGCGGAATCAAACGGGGCACTATAATCGCGCCCCCATGTCCCACGATATCGATCGTCGCCGCTTCCTCGAGCGCACCCTCGCAATCCCCGCGCTGTTCGGCCTCCCCGTCGACGCGCACGCGGAGCTCGCCCCGTTCCAGACCACGTCGACGCCGCTCAGCGTCGTCTGCGTCGGAGGACATCCGGACGATCCGGAGTCCGGGTGCGGCGGGACGCTGACGATGTACGCCGCCCACGGACATCGCGTCACGATCGTCTACCTCACGCGCGGCGAGCGCGGTATCCAAGGCAAATCGCTGAACGAGGCCGCGGCGATTCGAACGGCGGAAGCCGAAACCGCATGCCGGCTCATTGGCGCGAAGCCCGTGTTCGCGGGTCAGATCGACGGCGATACGGAGCTCACGCGATCGCGGGTCGACGAGATGATCCGGATTCTCGACGCCGCGGCGCCCGACATGGTCTTCACGCACTGGCCGATGGACACGCATCAGGACCACCAGGTCGCCAGCTTCCTGACGATGCGCGCGTACGTCGCGCGGCAGCGCCGGTTTCCCATCTACTTCTTCGAGGTGGATCTCGGGGACCAGACGATGGGATTCCGGCCGACGGATTACGTGGATATCAGCGGCGTGCGCGAGAAGAAGAAGGCGGCGCTCTTCGCGCACAAGAGCCAGGATGGCGAGGGCATCTACCGCAACCACCACGAGGTGATGGAGAACTTCCGCGGCCGCGAGGCGCACGTGCCCGCGGCGGAAGCGTTCGTCGCGCTTGCGTCGCCGCAGCACGAGACGATGTTGCCGGGTCTGTAGGCGGCCCTAATAAGGTCGCGAACCCCGGAACCCGTGGCACGCCGGAACCCCTGGAACCCCCCGTTAGTACAACGTGAATGCGTACAGCGTGTCGCCTGCGGCAACCAGCAAGTACTGGTGTCCGTCCAGCATGTAGGTCTCCGGCGGCGCGGTGATGCTGCGGATGCGCGAGTGC
>JAICSD010000049.1 GCA_025937075.1 Vicinamibacteria bacterium
CGCATCGTTCGCGCTTTTTCAATCGACCCCTGGTGGATGGCAGCCGACAGGCGGAGGCATTCGACCTCGCGGGCGTCGGCCGCGACTACATCATGGATGCGCTGGCGGCCAACCTCACGCTACCGGTTGCGACCGACCCGCATCTGATCCGGTTTTCTCACGAGAGCGCGTGGCGAGGCGAGACGCACCGGATCTGCGATCGTCCGGCATCGTTCGAGCGACTGCTCGAAGAGCTTCGGGTGGCGGGCGCCGAACAGGTGATCGTCGTGGCTGCCGCTCCTTCAGCCGCCCGCGTCCACGAGCTGTCGTCCGGGCGCGGCGATCCCCGCGGCCGCGCAGGGGAACAGCTTGCCGCCTTCGAAGTGGCGGGCCTTCGGGATGCGCTCGAAGGGGCGGACGGCCGCTTTGCCGGGCTGTTCGTGATTCGTCCGGCGCACAATCCCCTCGGCCCGCTCGACGTCGGCGGCGTCTACGACGAACGGTCCGATCGCACCTACGGCCTGTCCGAGCTCCTCGATCGCGGCTACGAGGACGCGTTCCGTCAATTCATCGAGCCCGTCGTGGCGGCGAGCGGAGAGCGGATTGCGACCGTGTAGATCGCGGCCCTGAAAGGCCGCGCCAGGAGGTGTAGATCGCCGTGCCGCCGTCTCTCCCGGACCAACCGTGATTTGGAGTCCAGGGACAGCGCGATCCGCCACATAATCAGCTCATGCGAGCTGCAACGGAAATCATCCACCGGCCGGAAGTCGATCGGGGCGTCGATCCGCTGACCACCCCGATCTACGAGACCACCACGTTCGTCTTCCAGGACGCTGACGAGGTCAAGGCGTACAACGAAGGACGATCGTCAAAATTCCTGTACTCGCGGTATGGCAATCCAACGGTGCTCGCGGTGGAGCGGACGCTCGCCGCGCTCGAAGGGGCGGACACGGGGCTGCTGTTTTCGAGCGGTATGGCGGCCTCGTCCACCGCGTTGTTGGGCCTCCTGAAGTCCGGGGACGAGATCGTGTGCAGCGCCGCGATCTATGGCGGCACGCTGCACCTGCTCGCCGATCTGCTGTCGGGATACGGCATCCTTCCACGGTTCGTGGAGCTCGAGGATCTCCGCAGTCCAGATCGCGTGCTGAGCGATCGGACAAAGGTGCTGTGGTTCGAGTCGCCGATCAACCCGACGCTCCGCTGCGTCGACGTGGCGGCCGTCGCGGCGGCCTGCCGAAGACGCAATGTGACCTCGATCATCGACAACACCTTTGCGAGTCCGATCAACCAGCGTCCGATCGGGTTGGGCGTCGACATCGTGATGCACAGCGTGACGAAGTATCTCAACGGACACAGCGATGTGACTGCGGGCGTCCTGTGTGGTCCGACGTCGCTCATCTCGAAAGTGGAGAAGGCCAGACGCATGCTCGGCGCCGTGCTCGACCCCCATGCGGCATATGCCATTGGACGCGGGCTCAAGACGCTCGAGGTTCGCGTCGAGCGCCACAATGCGAACGCCCTGGCCGTCGCGCGATGGCTCGAAAAGGACACGCGCATCGAACGCGTGTATTACCCGGGCCTCGAGTCACACCCGGACCACGCGCTCGCGAAGCAGCAGATGCGCGGCTTCGGCGGGATGGTCTGCGTCGACCTGGGAGGCGGGCAGCCGCGCGCGGAGCGGTTCTTCGATCGCCTCGAGGTAATCAGGCGCGCCGCGAGCCTCGGCGGTGTGGAGAGCCTTTGCAGCCTCCCCGTGCTGACGTCGCAGTGGGGGCACACGGACGAGCAGCTTGCGAAGGCGGGCATTACACGCAGCATGGCGCGGCTGTCCATCGGCCTCGAGGATCCGCAGGATCTCATCGACGATCTGGACCAGGCGCTCGGGTAATTGCCTTCGCGCTACGATCGTGGGGCGGTCCTTTCAGGGCCGCCACCTCTGATCCACAATTGATTTGTGCCCCCCGTCGCGCTCACGATCGCCGCGCTGATCTCGGTCTCAATCGCGGCGCCCTCTGTCGCGCGCATCCCCTTCACGTGGACGCCCGGGCAGATTGAAATCGCCGTCCGCGTCAATGATGCACGGGCGACATTTCTGCTCGACAGCGCGTCCGAATTCTCCGTCGTCAGCAGCCGGCTCGCGGCACAGCTTCACCTCCCGCTGGAGCCCTCGCACGGCCGCGATTTCGCGGACGATGTGAGCCTGGCGATTGGGGGGATCAGCCTCGAACACCAGCGGGTGATGGTGATGCCGTTCGACGGTTATTACGCGCGCGGGCGCAACATCGACGGACTCATCGGGTACGATCTGTTCGCCCGGCTCGTGGTGGCGATTGATTTCACCGAACGTCGCTTGACCGTGTCCGAGCCATCTTCGTTCAAGCGCTCCGCTGATACGATCGCAGTACCGATTGAATTCGTGGGCCGCCTCGCAACCGTGCACTCGAAGATCGGGCTGACCGACGGGCGCTCGCTCGACGCGCGTCTCGTGATCGACACGGGCGCGTCGCAAGGCGTGATCCTGCGATATCCGTTTGCGGAGACGAACGGCCTGCTCGATTCCCCGTCTGTAGCTTCCGTCTCGGGGCGGAAGCCACAGGAGGCGAGCAGCCTCGCGAGCGGAACCCTCTCGCTCCTTGATGTGCCCGTACGAGATGTTTCGATTGGCGGTTGGACATTCGATCATCCGCGCGTCCAGGCCCACAAAGAGCCCAGCGGATCGGGCGCGTTCACGAGCACGGATGGATTGATCGGCAATACGCTGCTGCAGCGGTTCGTGCTCGTCGTCGACTATCCGCGCCGGCGGCTGCTGCTGAAGCCGCTCCGGCACAAGTAGGAGGCCCGTCATCGTTCGACTTGGCGCAGTTGGCTACCTCAACGCGCGGCCGCTCGTGCACACGCTCGATCGGCGCGATCGATTCGATCTCAGATTCGACGTGCCGTCCACCTGCGCGGCCCTGCTCCATGCGGGCGAGATCGACGTCGGGATGATCCCTTCGATCGAATACCTGCGCGGCAGCGCGCCCTACCAGATCGTTCCCGATCTGGGAATCGTCTCCGACGGCGCGGTCGCATCCGTAGCGGTGTTTTCGCGCGTCGAGATCCAGCGCATCCGCCGCATCGGTCTGGACACGAGCTCACGGACGTCCGAAGGCCTCACGCGCGTGCTGTGCCGCGAGGCGTGGCACATCGAACCGGTGTTCGAGCCGATGCCGCCGGAGAGAGCCTCGCGTGTGGACGGATGCGATGCCGCGCTCGTCATTGGGGATCCGGCGCTGTTTCTCGATCACGAACGCGCAGGCTTCCTGAAGATCGATCTCGGTCTGGAATGGAAGCGATTGACGGGGCTTCCGTTCGTCTGGGCGTTCTGGGCCGGGCGCGCGGGGGCCGTTGATCCGGACCACGTCGACGCGCTGCAGGCAGCACGCGATGCCGGCGTCGCCGACAGCGACGCCATCGCAGACGCATACTGCGGTCCGGAGCGCTCCGCGCTGTGCCGGCGTTACTTGAGGGAGAATATCAAGTATCGTCTCGGGTCCCGTGAGATTGCGGGCGTCGAGCAATACTTCGCGCTCGCTGCGGGTCACGGGATCGTCCCGAAAGCGGAACGCGTCGCTGTCTACGCCAGCGATCCGCCGAAGGTGTTGCGCGGACGCGATTGACTTCAGACGTGCACATGGCGCTGGATCGAATCGAAGTCACCGTACGGCAGGGCGGCCGCATCACGGCGGACGAAGCCCTGGAGCTGTATCAGCACGCGCCGCTGGCGCTGCTCGGGACGCTCGCAGATGGTGTCCGCGCTCGAAAACACCCTGACGGCATCGTCACGTACATCATCGACCGGAACGTCAACTACACGAACGTCTGCGTCGCGCGCTGCAACTTCTGCGCGTTCTACCGGCCGGTGGGCTCGGGCGAGGGCTACGTTCTCGGCTTCGAGGAGATCTTCAGAAAGATCGACGAGACGATCGCGCTGGGCGGCGTCCAGCTTCTCCTGCAGGGCGGCCACAACCCCGACCTCCCGATCGAGTGGTACGAGGATCTGTTCCGGGCGGTGAAGTCGCGCTACCCGCAGTTCAAGCTCCACGCGCTCTCGCCGCCGGAAGTGATTCACATCAGCCGCCTGTCGCAGCTTCCCGTCCCCGCCGTGATCGATCGCCTCGTTGCGGCGGGCCTCGACAGCGTTCCGGGCGGCGGCGCGGAGATCCTCGTCGACCGCGTCCGGAAGCTGCTGAACTGCTACGGGAAGGCGTCGGCCTCGGAGTGGCTCGACGTCATGCGCCACGCGCATCGCGCCGGCCTGCGGACGACGGCGACGATGATGTATGGGCACATCGAGCGTGTCGACGAACGAATCGAGCACATGATCAGGCTGCGCGAGCTGCAGGACGAGACGGGCGGGTTTACGGCCTTCATCACCTGGAGCTATCAGCCCGAGCACACCGAGCTTGGCGGCCACGAGGCGACAGGGCTCGAATACCTGCGCATGCTCGCGCTCTCCCGCATCGTCCTCGACAACTTTCCAAGCCTGCAGGCCTCGTGGGTGACGCAGGGCGGAAAGGTCGGCCAGTTGAGCCTCGCCTTCGGCGCGAACGACATGGGCAGCGTGATGATCGAGGAGAACGTCGTCCGCGCCGCCGGCGCCAGCTACTGCATGGATGAAGTCGAGATCGTCCGGAACATCGAAGACGCCGGGTTCGTGCCGAAGCGCCGCAACATGCACTACGACATCCTGGGCGATCCGTACTTCCGCGTGCAGAACGTACCGCGTGTCCTCGAACTCGCCGTCGCGCGCGCCGAGGGGGATACGAGCCGTTCACCGGAGATCAACCGCTACGCTGCGCGGAGCGCCGCCGAAAAGAAAGCGCGGCTCAGCGGCCATTGATCCGCTACCGCGCGGCGTGGATCCTTCCGATCAGCCGTCCGCCGATCCAGGGCGGGGTCGTCACCACCAAAGACGATCGAATTCTTTCCGTTGAGGCGGAGGCCGACGGCTCGATAGAAGATCTGGGGCGCGTCGCGGTGCTGCCGGGCCTGGTGAACGCGCATACGCATCTCGAGCTGTCGTGGATGCGAGGACGCGTTTCGCGGGCGTGCTCGATGCCGCAATGGGTCGGATCGTTGATGGCGCTGAGGCGGACGATGGCGCGCGACCCGCGCGAGCCCATCGTCGATGCCATTGGCGAGGCCCGCGCGACCGGAACGTGCCTGGTCGGCGACATCACCAACACCCTCGCTTCGTACGAGCCGCTCGCGGAGAGCGAGATGTACGCCGCGGTGTTTCGCGAGCTGCTCGGGTTCGGTGCGCAGGATACCGACCGGATCGTCGACGCCGCGATCGCGGAGATCGCGGATCTCACGCCCCACGAGCGATTGCGTCCGACAATCGTTCCGCATGCGCCGTTCTCCGTGTCGCCGGCTCTCTTCCAGTCGATCGCGCGCCATGCGAATCACCATCCCATCAGCGTCCATCTCGGCGAGTCGGCGGAGGAAATCCAGTTTCTGCGCGATGGGTGCGGCGCCTGGCGATCGATCCTGGATTCTGTGGGCGGCTGGAATCCATCCTGGACCGCTCCCGCCTGCGGCGCTGTCGAATATCTGGATCGCCTCGGACTGCTTGGACCGAATCTGATGGCCGTGCATGGTGTCCAGTTCACCGACGATGACTTGTCGCGGCTTGCCGCGGCCGGAGCCACCGTGGTGACCTGCCCGCGCAGCAACCGTTGGACCGGTGCAGGGACGCCGCCGATCGATCGGTTCTACGCGTCCGGCGTACGGGTCGCGATTGGCACCGACAGCGTGGCCAGCGTCGACGACCTGAACATGTTCTCCGAGCTTGCCGAAGTCCGGCGTCTGGCACCGCACGTGTCTGCCCGCGCGCTGCTTGCCAGCGCCACGCAGCGGGGCGCGCAGGCGCTCGGATTCGGCTCGGAGTTGGGCACTCTCGAACCGGGGAAGCACGCGCACATGATCGCGGTCGATCTGCCGGCGCACATCACGGATGTGGAAGAATATCTTCTCGGTGGCGTTCAGCCAGATGGAATCAGATGGCTGAACGCAGAATAGGTTCGGGGTTCACAGGGTTCACGGGGTTCAAAGTCTGAACACTGAACCCAACCCTGAACCCTGTGAGCCGCGCGAACCCCATGAACCGACTACGCACTTATCTCTCGTTCGTCCGCTTCAGCCACACCGTGTTCGCGCTGCCATTTGCGCTGACAGGAGCGCTGCTCGCGCTTCACCGCGCGCCGTTGACGATGGGGGAGGCGGCGAGGCGCGTGGGCTGGATTCTCGTCGCCATGGTGGCGGCGCGCAGTGCGGCCATGGGATTCAACCGGCTCGTGGATGCATCCTATGACGCGCTCAACCCGCGCACGGCAATGCGGGAGATTCCGCGTGGGGCGATGAATCGCGTCGAAGCCGCCATCTTCGTGGGCGTCATGGCCGCCGTCTTCGTCTTCGCCGCGTGGAAGCTGAGTCCGCTCTGCTTCCGGCTCTCGCCGGTGGCCCTCGCGATCGTCTTCTGGTACTCGATTGCCAAGCGCGTGACGACGTACACGCAGATGTTTCTCGCGCTCGCGATGGCCGTCGCGCCCGTCGGGGGCTGGCTTGCGCTGGCAGGCCCGATCGACGCAGCCGAGCCCTGGCTGCTTGGCGCTGCTATCGGGACCTGGGTCGGGGGCTTCGACATCCTTTACGCGTGTCAGGATCTGGAGTTCGACCGCGCGCACGGGTTGCGATCGATTCCGGTGCGCTTCGGCGTTCGTCGTTCGCTCACGATGTCACGCGCGATGCACGTCATCGCCGTCGTCTGCCTTGCGGCATTAGCGGCGGTTGCGGAGCTTGGCGGCTTGTATCTGATCGGCGTCGCGCTCGTCGCGGTGCTGCTCGCGTACGAGCAGTCACTCGTCAGCGAGCACGATCTCTCGCAGGTGAAGCGCGCGTTCGATCTGAACGGCTACGTCGGCATCCTGTATTTCGTGTCTACTGCGGCGGCGATTTATGTCCGGTGATCTTCCGCCTGAAGGCGGAAGCCACGAAGGCGGAAGGTACACGTTCGCCTTTGCCATCACCGGCGCGAGCGGCGCCGCGTACGCCATGCGCACGATGGCGGCTCTCCTCGAGCGCAACTGCCACCTGGAGCTCGTGATTTCCGAGTACGGACGCCGGCTGCTGCGCGACGAGCTGGGTGAGAAGGCCTCCGTCGATCGGCTCCGCGATTATCTCGTGGAGCGGTACGGACCGGCGGCCGCGGCGGGCAGCTTCACGCTTCTCAGCAACAAGGACCTTGGTGCCACGATCGCCAGCGGCAGCCACGAGTGCGACGGTATGGTCATCGTGCCGTGCTCGATGAAGACGCTCGCAGGCGTCGCACACGGCCTCTCGCGCAACCTGATCGAGCGCGCGGCCGACGTGATGCTGAAGGAGCGGAAGCGCCTGATCATCGTGCCGCGCGAGACGCCGATGAGCCTCCCGCAGCTCCGCAACATGGTGCTCTGCGCAGAAGCAGGTGCGATGATCATGCCCGCGATGCCGGCGTTCTATCAGATGCCCAGGACGCTCGACGACCTTGCCGACTTCATGGCGGGAAAGATCCTCGCGTCGCTCGGATTCCAGCAGACATTGTACCCGGCGTGGAAGGCCTGACGAGGCCGCAAGCGGTGCAGACCGTCGACAAGTCTCCCGACCGGATCGCCGCGATGTTCGACGCGATCGCGGGCAAATACGACTTCCTCAATCACTTCCTGAGCGCGGGGCTCGACACACGCTGGCGCGCGCGGGCCGTCAGCGAGCTCCACTTGGCGTCCGACGCGCGTGTCCTGGACTTGTGCACGGGGACAGGCGACCTGGCGATTGCGGCATCGCGGGCCGCACCACGGGCGCGGATTCTGGGAGTGGACTTCGCGGGAGCGATGCTTCGCCTCGGGCTCGAGAAGCTGCGCGCGCGTGTGCTCGACCGCCGGATTTCGCTGGTCCAGGGGGACGCGACGAAGATCCCCGTCCGCGCCGGCTGGGCCGATGCCGCGACGATCGGGTTCGGCATCCGCAACGTCGCGGACCCCGGTGCGGCGCTGCGCGAGCTGGCGCGCGTGCTCGCGCCGGGCGGACGGCTCGCGATCCTCGAGTTTGGCGAGCCGGTTATCCCGGGCATTCGATCCATCTACAACTGGTACTTCCGGAGCGTCCTTCCACGGCTCGGACGCCTCGTCTCGAAGCATCAGAGCGCCTACTCGTACCTCCCCGCGTCCGTGGGAAGCTTTCCGCCTCCAGCCGAGTTCGCCGCCACCATTTCTTCACATGGCTTTACGGACGTCCGCGCCGTCCCCATGAGCCTCGGCATCGTCTATCTGTATACGGCCAGGAGACGAAGCGATTAATTCCGCGTCAGTCCGCGTCTCCAGCGGCTATAATCGAACCTAAGTCCCTGATGTACTTCGATTTCGAGGATCTCCGCCCAGAGACCCCCTCGCTGGTGAGTCCGATCTCTCGGCGGGAAGGCGTACTCCTGTCGATCATCGCGCATCTGGGATTTGTCATCCTCCTGATTATCTGGCCGCACCTGCCATTCGTGCGCGCGATGGCCGAGCGGCAGGAGCAGGCGCTCGAGGCGCAGCGGCAGAAGCAGCAAGAGGATCTGCGCAACCGCGCGCAGTTCGTGTTCGTCGCGCCCAAGGTCGATATCCAAACCAAGGTTCCTCCGAAGCTGGCGGAGCTGTCGGACAAGAACAGGCGCGCGCGAACGGTCGAACGATCGGCGGCGCCGAAGAACAGCGTGGCGCTGTCGCGCGGCAATTCGCCCGAAAAGGTCGAGGCGGACGCTCCGGGGAAGCCGACCGAGCCCGAACCTGCGGCCCCTCCGCCGGGGGCGGGCAATCCGAGTCCGGCCGCGCCGTCCAATTCGAACGCGATGACGCTCCCGGACGCCCCGACGGGCACCATCGCGAAGAATGACGACGCCGCGCGCAATGGCACCCGAGGCCCCGCCGTCGGCGTCCTGAGCGAGGCGATCCGCAACGTGCAGCGCTACTCCAAGGGGGACACGCTGCAGAATTTGCAGGGGAACGGCGATTTCGGCCCGTCGATTCAGTTCGACACGAAAGGCGTCGAATTCGGGCCGTGGCTGCGCCGCTTCGTCGCGCAGATTCGGCGCAACTGGTTCGTGCCCTACGCCGCCATGTCCCTTCACGGGCACGTCGTCCTCACGTTTTTCGTACACAAGGACGGCTCGATCACCGACCTGCAGGTGCTGCGCCCGTCGTCGATCGACGCGTTCACCAATTCCGCCTTCAACGCGATCAAGTCGTCCAATCCGACGATGCCGCTGCCTCCGGAATATCCGGACGACAAGGCGTTCTTCACGGTGACGTTCTACTTCAACGAAAACCCGCCGTCAGAATGACGAGGCCAACGCGCGCGCAGCAGGTCGGGCTGTTCGTGATCCTGACGGCGCTGGCGATCTACACGTTCGCGCGCGTGCTCTGGCGGTGAGCGCGCGGCTGCCGCTCGTCGCGATTGTCGGACCGACCGCGACGGGCAAGAGCGCGCTTGGCCTCGCGCTCGCCGACGAGTTTGGCGGCGAGATCGTGAGCTGCGACTCGACGGCGGTCTATCGGGGATTCGACATCGGCACCGACAAGGTTCCCGTTTCCGAGCAGCGCGGCATTCCGCATCACATGGTGGACGTGGCCGAGCCCACGGAGGAGTACTCCGCGGCTCGCTACGCGCGCGAAGCGGCGCAGGTAATCCGCGGCATCTCCGCACGCGGACGGCTTCCGATTCTCGTCGGAGGGACGGGCTTCTACTACCGCGCGTTGACGCGGGGGTTGTTCGACGGGCCTGCGCGTAACGAGCCGTTGCGCCGTCGTCTCGAGCGTGTGGCCGAACGGCGCGGACCCGAGCGCCTGCACCGCTGGCTTGCATCCGTCGATCCCGGATCAGCGCAGCGGATTCAGCCTCGTGACGTCAAGCGTCTCGTGCGCGCGCTCGAGGTCTGGCTGATGACGGGCCGTCCGCTGACGGATCACTTCGCGGAGACGAAGGCGCCCTTACCGGAATACGATGTGACGGCGTTTGCCCTTCGCATCTCGCGCGAGGAGACGGCGGAGCGCGTCAGTCGCCGCGTCGATCAGCAGTTCGCGCGCGGGCTGCTGAACGAGATCCGCTGGCTGCTCGCACGTGGCGTTCCGGAAACGGCGCTGCCGTTCACCGGACTCGTCTATCGTCAAGCGCTGGAGCACTTGGATGGTGTGCGCGACGAGGCCGAAACGCGCGCGTTGATCGTTCGCGAAAACCGGCAGTATTCCAAGCGGCAGTTGATCTGGTTCAAAAAGGAGCCTAACCTGCAGTGGATCCACGCGGCGGGCGAGGGTTCGGAGACGTTCGACACCGTCGCCGCCGCGATTCGTACGCACCTGACATCCTTGCGTACGTAGCTCCACCATGCTTCCCACTCGCGCGATTCTCATCGTCCTCGACAGCGTTGGCGCGGGTGAGCTGCCCGACGCCGACCGATACGGCGATCGCGGGAGCGACACACTCGGGAACCTGGCCGCGCGCATTCCGCTCGCGCTGCCCGGGCTTCGATCCTTGGGCCTTGCGAAGGTGGCCCGGATAGGCGCCGCCGCGGCCGATGACACCCGCGGCGCTTTCGGACGAATGGCGGAGCGATCGCCCGGGAAGGATTCGGTGACCGGCCACTGGGAGATCGCCGGGATCGTCCTGCCGCGCGCGTTTCCGACTTTCCCCGATGGCTTCCCGCCGGAGCTGATGCACCCGTTCGAGGCACGCATCGGCCGGGGAACGCTGGGCAACAAGGCTGCGTCGGGCACTGTGATCATCGACGAGCTCGGCGCGGAGCACGTCCGGACCGCCAAGCCGATTGTGTATACGTCGGCCGACAGCGTGTTCCAGATCGCCGCGCACGAGGAGGTGAGTCCTGTCCCCGAGCTTTATCGCATCTGCGAGATCGCGTACGAGCTCGCCGCTGAGGGCTACGGCATCGGCCGCGTCATTGCGCGCCCGTTCGTCGGTAGTCCAGGCGCGTTCGTCCGCACGAGCAACCGCCACGACTACGCGCTGCCGCCCAGCAGCCGGACGCTGCTGGATGCGATGGTCGACGCCGGTCATCAGGTGATTGCAATCGGCAAGGTCCAGGACCTGTTTGCCGGACGCGGCATCACGCGCGCGGTGCACACGACGAGCGACGATCACGGGATGGACGAAGTGGAGAAGGCGATGGAGGATGTGGGCGCGGGCCTGATCTTCGCGAATCTCGTCGACTTCGACACGCAGTTCGGGCATCGCAACGACCCCGCGGGATACGCGGCAAACCTGGAGCGGTTCGATGCGCGCCTCACATTATTGCTGCCGCAGCTCCATCCCGGTGACGTGCTGATCATCACCGCCGATCACGGCAACGACCCGACGACGCCAAGCACCGATCACTCGCGCGAGCACGTGCCGCTGCTCGTGACGGGGAGCGCCGTTCGGACCGGTGTGGATCTCGGCGTCCGTGAGACGTTCGCGGACCTGGGGCAGACCCTCGCTGAGCTGTTCGGCGTGAGTCCGCTCGCGAACGGCACGAGCTTTCTGCGTGACCTGCTCGACTAAGCGGCGCGACCACGGATCTCACGCGGAGCACGCGATGAGCAGAGATCGCAGACGCGCCAGATTCTGGCGCCGGTGTCTTCGCGGTCTCTGCTCTTCTGCGGTCTCTGCGTGTGATCGTCGTGACAGCGGCGATGCATCGTCGCGCCAACCTGTGATTAACTCTGAAGAAGGATGAAGATTCGTGAGGATCTCGAAGCGCGCGAACGGCAATTCCTCGCGCCGCAGGCGGCGAAGAGCGCGGACACGCGAGGACGGCTGCATCCCGAGCGAGAGGATCCGATTCGGCCCGCGTTCCAGCGCGATCGTGACCGCATCATCCACTGCAAGGCCTTCCGCCGGCTCAAACACAAGACGCAGGTCTTCTTCGCACCGACCGGCGATCACTACCGCACGCGCCTGACTCACACGCTCGAAGTGTCGCAGATCGCGCGCAGCATCGCGAAAGTGCTGCGCCTCAACGAGGAGCTCACCGAAGCGATCGCCCTCGGGCACGATCTCGGGCACACCCCGTTCGGCCACGCCGGCGAGCGCGTGCTTCAGTCGCTCGTACCCGGCGGCTTCGAACACTACGAGCAAAGCCTCCGCATCGTCGACAAGCTGGAGAACGACGGTCAGGGGCTCAATCTGACGTGGGAAGTGCGCGACGGCATCGCACGGCACTCGAAGGGTAAGCACGGCGTCCCCGTCGGCGCCGACACCGCGCATCGCGCGAGCACCATCGAAGGGCAGATTGCGCGTGTGGCGGACATCATCGCCTACGTCAATCACGATATCGACGATGCGATCAGGGCGGGGCTGCTGAAGGTCGAAGATCTGCCGCGGGATCGCACGAAGGTTCTCGGATCCTCATCGTCCGAACGTATCGGCACGATGGTGTCCGACGTCGTCGTGCAGACGTTGAATGCAGGGTTGTCGGAAGTGCGTATGAGCGATGAGGTGCTCGACGCGACGGTGGGGCTGCGGAGCTTTCTCTTCGATGCGGTCTACGAAAACGACATCGCGACGGCCGAGTTCAAGAAGGCCGCCGGCATTCTTGGCGGCCTATGGGAGAAGGTCAGGGAAAGCCCGGATGAGTTTCTCGATCGCCGCACGATTGAACAGGAGGGGCTTGACGCCGCCGCGCGCGATTTCGTCGCAGGCATGACGGATCGCTACGCGGTGAGCCTCTTCGAGCAGCTCTTCATTCCAAAGCCCTGGGCCTGATCGCGGAACTGAAGTTCCGCGCTGCGAGTCCCGCCCCGCCGACGCACACCCACCCGCGCCCGTGCCCCCACCCGCAAATATCAGCTATAATAAGGGGTTTGCGCCCGTGAGGGCGCGCCCGGCAGTTCATGATGCGACTGGATCTTCGGCAGCTCGGCCGGCACGGCAGGACCGACGAACACGTCGAACGCACGTTCGCCCCAGACGCGTTCACTGCGGGTCCGGAAGACGACGACTACCGAATCGCCGCGCCGGTCCACCTCGTCATGGATGTGCGCAAGGAGCGCGATGCGTATCGCGTGACGGGGCAGGTGCAGACGCGTCTCGAGCTGGAGTGCGGAAGGTGCCTCGAACCGTTCGAGATTCCCGTCGAGAGCGCCTTCGAGTTGCGCTACGTCCCCGCGGCACAGAACGCCGGCGAGGGTGAACGCGAGATCGAAGAAGACGATTTGACGACGGCGTATTACAAGGACGAGACGCTGGATCTCGAAGAGCTGATGCGCGAGCAGTTTCAGCTCGCGCTGCCGATGAAGCCGCTCTGCTCGGAGGACTGCAAGGGCCTGTGCCCCGAGTGCGGCGCGAACTTGAATCGGACGACGTGCGAGTGCGCGCCGAAGTGGGAAGATCCGCGGCTGGACGCGCTCAGGAGCCTTCTAAAGGCGACCAAGCAAACACAATGACCGGGAGGTGGGGAACGTGAAAGGGGCCCCACCGAGCGAAGTAAAAAAAGGAGAACTGACGTTCATGCCGAATCCCAAACGGAGACATTCGAAGACGCGGACGGCGAAGCGCCGCACGCACGACGCGCTCGCGCCGATCGGCCGCAGCGAATGCCCGCAGTGTCACGAGTCCAAGCTGCCGCACCAGGTCTGCCCCCATTGCGGCTACTACCGCGGACGTCAGGTCAAGCCGGTCGAAGAAGCCTAGGCGAGGACGCCGACGCGTATCCGGATCGCTGTGGACGCGATGGGCGGGGACGGCGGTCCTGCCGTCATCGTGGAGGGCGCGCTCGTCGCGGCGCGGCATCAGCAGATCGCGCTGCTGCTGGTGGGCGCGGCGGAGAGGATCGAATCGGAGCTCTCGCGGCATCGCGCGGCGCGCGGTCTCGACATTCAAATCGCCGACGCGCCCGAACGGATTGACATGGACGAGGATGCCGCGGCGTCATTGCGACGGAAGGGTCGAGCCTCGATCCGGATCGCGGCGGAGGCGGTGCGGGATGGCGGCGCGGCGGCGTTGTTCAGCGCCGGCCACACCGGCGCCACGGTTCTCGCCGCGCACGCCGCGTTCGGGATGCTGCCGGGCGTCGACCGTCCCGCGCTCGCCGCGATCATTCCGACGCGCCATGCTCCGGCGGTCCTTCTCGACGCGGGAGCGTCCGTAGGCTGCCGGCCGGCGCATCTGGTCCAGTTCGCCGTGATGGGATCCGCGTACGCGCGCGTCGCGCTCGGGCGCGAACGGCCGTCGGTCGGCCTGCTCTCGATAGGCGAAGAGGAAAGCAAAGGCAACGACCTCACCCGCGAAGCCCATCGTCTGCTCAAGCATGCACCGATTCATTTCGTTGGCAACGTCGAAGGACGCGATGTGTACGCCGGAACCGCGGACGTGATCGTCTGCGACGGCTTCACGGGGAACGTGACATTGAAGGTCAGCGAGGGACTCGTCGAGGCGGTGGAAGCGCTCCTCCATGAGGAGCTGTCGTCCACCTACGGCGGGCGCGTCGGATTCGCGCTGTCGCGCCAGGCATTCCGCCGGTTCCGTCGTCGCGTCGACTATTCGGAGTACGGCGGTGCACCGCTCGTCGGCCTCGACGGCCTCGCCATCGTCGGCCACGGCAGGTCGTCGGCGAAGGCCGTTGCCAATGCAGTCGCAATGGCCGCGCGTGCGGTGCGCGAAGACCTGGTTGGGCGTCTCGCGCATGATCTGAATCAAATTCACCTGTCATGAACGCGTTCGTTTTTCCAGGTCAGGGTTCGCAGAAGATCGGAATGGGCAAGGCGCTGGCAGATGCGTTTCCGATCTGCCGCGAAACGTTCGAAGAAGCCGACGCCGCGCTTGGCGATCGGCTGAGCACGCTGTGCTTCGAAGGTCCTGACGATCGCCTCACGCTCACCGAGAATACGCAGCCGGCGATTCTTGCGATGAGCACCGCCGTGGACCGGCTGGTGCGGTCATTCAATATTCGCGCGTCCATGGCGGCCGGGCACAGCCTCGGCGAGTATTCCGCGCATGTGGCTGCCGGTACGCTATCCTTCGCGGATGCTCTGCGGACCGTCCGGCGACGTGGACGATACATGCAGGAGGCGGTCCCTGTCGGAGAAGGCGCGATGGCGGCGATCCTCGGGCTGGATGCAGACGGCGTGGCGCGGGCCTGCGCGGAATCCGCGGACGGCCAGGTCGTTGCTCCTGCCAACCTCAATGCGCCCGGACAGGTCGTGATTGCGGGCCACACCGCGGCGGTCGCGCGCGCCGGCGAGCGCGCGAAGGAGCACGGTGCGTACCGCGTTATACCGCTGGCCGACAGCGAACCGTTCCA
>JAICSD010000044.1 GCA_025937075.1 Vicinamibacteria bacterium
ACGATGGGCTTTAATCCCAGCTTAAGCGCCTTGGAGAGCACGAATTTGGTCTGGGGCATCACCGATTCCGCGGCGTCCACCAGCAGCACCACCCCGTCCACCATCGACAGAATGCGCTCCACCTCGCCGCCGAAGTCCGCGTGCCCCGGCGTGTCGACGAGGTTGATGAGCGTGCTGTGGTAGTGAACGGCCGTGTTCTTGGCGAGAATCGTGATGCCGCGCTCGCGCTCGAGATCGATGTTGTCCAACGCCCGCTCGACGAGCCGTTCGTTGCTCCGGAAGATGCCGCTCTGGCGCAGGAGTCCGTCGACCAGGGTCGTCTTGCCGTGGTCGACGTGCGCGATGATGGCGACGTTGCGCCGAAGCGCGTTGGCGATGGTAGACGGGCTCGTTCCTGACGCGGGCATCCTCTCAGTATAAACGGGGGTACGCGCAGTTCGCGCAGAGTTCATGGGGTTCACAGGGCTGGCGAACCTGGAACCCAGCCCTGAACCCTGTGAACCCCTCGAACCTACCGTCTCAGATCGAACACGACCCCGCCATAGAACCGCCAATGATCCGGCGCGAGGTCGACTGCCTGAAAGCGACGGAGATCCCCGCGCACGATCAGGCTGTCGTTGAGCCGGTACTTCACGCCGCCGCCGAAGTTGTACGCCACTTCTGTCGAAGACGGAATCGTCGGCACCGCCAGGTCCGGGTTCTTGTAGTCGAGATTCGAATGCTCGAATCCCAGGCCGAACGTCGCGTACGGCGTGACGTGCTGAACGTTGAAGTGATAGAGGACGTTGCCGCTCACGTTGGTGACCGACCAGTCCAGGTTTGCGTCGTTGCCGGCGACGTCGAACAGATGCCCGAGCTCGCCTTCGAAGCCGAGGTACGGGGTGAGGTCGTACCCGACGCCGACACCGAGTCCGAGGCTGTTATCCGTGTCGGATCCGCTGACGCCCGCTGACGCGCCGATGAACGGCGTCACCGTCCATGAGTTCGGCTGCGCGAGCGACTGCGCGCGAGCCGGCACTGCCGCGATCGCGAGCACGGCGAGCGGCAGTATGAAAAAACTTCCAAGTGCACGAACCGTTTGCATTACACCTCCACACGAGATATGGCTGACGCTACCGTTTTAGACGGTAAACGGCGCGAAAAAGCTGCAAGATAGCTGCCCCGGGCGCCGCGATCAACGAACGGCGCGCGATGTTCGTCATATCACCGACAGTGAGCGGTCCCTGTTCGTCGGCAGATCCGGACCTCGTGGCCCGCGCGGCGGCCGGCGATGCGGCCGCGTTTCATGCGCTCGTCGAGCGGCATCGCGGCATGGTGTATCGCCTGGCGTATCAGTTCGCCGGCAACCACCACGATGCCGAGGACATCGCGCAGGATGTGTTCCTGAAGGTCTACCGCGGCCTCGATCGTTTCCGCCACGACGCGCAGCTCACGTCGTGGCTGTACCGGATTGTGATGAACGCCTGTATCGATCACCGGCGGCGCCATACGCCAGCCGGCTGGGCTCCGTTCACCGACGAAACCGCCACACGGATGCTGAACACACCCGAGGAAAGTCCGGGTCCGGAGCGTCAGACGTATGGCGGGCAGATCGGCGGCATCCTCGACGCCGAGATCGCCCGGCTTCCGCCAGGGCAGCGGCTGGTCTTCATGATGCGTCACCACGAAGGGCTCAAGCTCGCGGAGATCGCTGCTGCCCTCGGGCTCGCGGAAGGAACCGTCAAACGGCAGCTGCACGCGGCCGTGCATCGCCTCCGCGCCGCCCTCGCGGCCGCGAGAGTGACGGCAGGAGGTGCCGCATGACCTACTGCGAGCTGCAGGAATCCGGCGGCGTCGACCTGTATTTCTACGACGAGCTGCCGGCGCTCGATCGCGCACGGGTTGCCGCACATCTCGCGAGTTGCCCGCACTGCCGCGAGCAGCTGCAGGACCTTCACGCGATTCGGCGAGTGCTGGCCGATCGTCTTTCAGTCGACAGTCCTTTCGCTGGCGACTGGTCTGGCTTCATGCATCGTCTCGATCAGGCATGCGCGCCGCCTCCCGAGCGCCACGTCGTGACCCGCTGGTCCTGGCGCGCCGCGGTCGCCTGCGCGGCCATGCTGACGATCGCGACGCTCGGAGTGTTCGTCGCGAACAGGACGCGAACGCCTGTGAGCAGCCATCCAGTGGCATCTGTCGTGTCCGCGCCCGTGGTCGAGCCGACGCGGACAGCCGCCGACCGGGCTCTCGCAGAATTGACGGAGCAGCACCTGGAGCGCTCGAAGCTCGTCGTGCTCGGGCTGGCCGCGCGCGATCCACAGCGAACGAGCGTGGACGACTGGCAGTACGAGCGCCGGCTCGCGGGATCGCTGTTGTCCGACACGCGCCTGTTCCGCCTCGCGGCGCAAGATCACGGCCTCGACCGGCTCGCGCACGTGATGGGTGATTTGGAAACCGTTCTGCTCGAGACATCGCTCAGCGATCAGGCGGATCCGCGCGCGCTCGAGCGCGTGCAGACGCTGATCCGGAAGCGCGATCTCGTGGTGAAGATTCAGGTGGTCGGTTCGACAGGGATCTGAGGGGCACATGACGATGCGGACATGGCTGATGGCGTGCGCGGCGCTACTGATCGGGATCGGCGCGGCCTCTGCTGCAGCGCCCGATTCGAAGCGGCTCTCGCAGGCGAAGGATTACATCGCCGACGAACAGTGGGGTCGGGCAATCGAGGCGCTCCAGGCTGCCGTCGCGGATCCCACGGAGAAGAGCCGCGATGAGGCGCTCTTCTGGCTCGCGCACAGCGAACATCAGGCGGGCGATCTTGCGGCGGCTGTGGATACGCTCGCGCGCCTCGAGCGCGAATTCCCGGCGAGCCGGTGGGTACGCCCCGGACGATCGCTGCGCATCGAGATCGCGCAGCAGCTCCGACGAGACGATGTGCTGTGGTGGGTCGCCGCGTCGGCTCCTCCTGCCCCGCCCGTTCCGGCCAGCCCGCGTCCACCGCGGGCACAGCCGCCGCCCCCGCCGGTGCCCGCCTCTACGCCTCGCGCGCCAGCGCCGCCTCCGCCTGCCGCACCAGAAGCGCCGCCATGGCCGGCCACGACGCCGATGCCGCCCCCGAGTCCATGGATTCCTGCGCCGTTCGCGCCGGACACCGATCTGCGCATCCAGGCACTGGGCAGCTTGATTCACGCGCATCCGGCGCAGGTGATTCCCCTGCTGAAGGAGATTGCGCTCGACAGTCGCGACCCGGGCGAAGGGCGGCGCGCGGTGTTCGTGCTGGCGCAGTCCAGGCGCCCCGAAGCACGCACCACCGTCGTCGAGGTCGCGAAGGAAGCGCCCGAGGCGGTCAGGATTGCCGCGGTGCGGGAGCTGGGCCGGTTCGGGAGCGACGAAGCAGGCTCCGACCTCCTGCAGGTGTATTCGCTCGCAACGCCGCGCGTCAAACGCGAGGTCGTGTCGTCGCTCGCAGCGCTCGGCACGGAGGCGACGACCGGCGCTCTGCTGAAGATCGCACGAACGGAAGTGGATCCGCAGGTGAGGAACATTGCGATCGTGACGCTCGGCCGCACCGACGGCGTTCGTCAGCTTGGCGCGCTGTACGAACAGTTGCCGCCCGAATCGCGCCGCGCCGTGCTGGCGGCGCTGTTCGCCGCTCGTGACGAGGACGAGCTCATTCGCATCGCGTCGACAGAGCGCGACGCCGCGCTGCGGCAGGAAGCTCGTCGACACTTGCGTCTTCTGGGGACGCCGCGAGCGCTCGAGTTCCTGAAGCAGCATGCGAGTGAGAAATAGAGCCTCCTGTTGAATTTGTCCTGATCTCCCGACCTCCTGTTCTATAGTCGCCGTATGTCCGTACCAGTCACGGGCAACGGCAATCCGCTGCTCGACGGGCTGCGCATCGAACCGACGCCGCAGCCTACCGCGCTCGTCATTTTCGGCGCATCAGGCGATCTGACGAAGCGCAAGCTGCTTCCCGCGATCTATCAGCTCGCCCGGCACCAGCGGCTCCCTGCGCGGTTCTCCGTGATTGGCGTCGCCCGCACGCACATGACGAACGACGCCTTCAGGCAACAGTTCTACGACAGCCTTGCCGAGTTCGCCGAGCTGCCGAAGCCCGACGAGGTCGCGACCGCCCTGTCGCGTTCGCTGTCGTATGTCTCCGGCGAGATGGACGATCCGCGTCTGTACGAATGTCTCTGCGCGAAGCTTCGCGAGGGGGAAGGCACGGACGGCGTGCTGTTCTATCTCGCGATCCCGCCGACGGCATACGAGGCCGTCATCGAGCGCCTCGGCACGTCGGGGCTCATGAAGCCGCGGAGCGACCACGGATGGCGCCGCGTCATCGTCGAAAAGCCGTTCGGGACCGACCTGGCGAGCGCGCGCGAGCTGAACGCGCTGCTGCATCGTCACATGGACGAATCGCAGGTGTTCCGCATCGATCATTATCTGGGGAAGGAGACCGTGCAGAATCTGCTGGTCTTCCGGTTCGCGAACGGTATGTTCGAGCCGATCTGGAATCGCCGGTACATCGATCACGTGCAGATTACGGCAGCGGAGACCGTCGGCGTCGAGCGGCGGGCCGCGTACTACGAAGGAGCCGGCGCGCTGCGCGACATGGTGCAGAACCATCTGATGCAGGTGCTCGCGCTCGTCGCGATGGAGCCGCCGATTGCCTTCTCGGCGGAGAACGTGCGCGACCGCAAGCTCGACGTGCTGTCGTCGATTCAGCCGCTGCTCGAGGCGAACAACGGTGCCGTGCGATCGAAGGGCGGTCTTTCGAGCGTGGTGCGGGCGCAGTACGCCGGCGGCTGGGTCAGCGGCACCGAGGTGCCGGGTTACCGGCAGGAGGACGGCGTCAAGGGAGACTCGGTCACCGAAACGTATGTTGCGCTGCGGCTGTACGTCGACAGTTGGCGGTGGGCCGGCGTGCCGTTCTACATACGGACGGGCAAGCGCCTCCCGAAACGGACCACTGAGATCGCGATCCAGTTCCGGCGGCCGCCGCTGCACATCTTCAAGCGCGTGAGCCCGACGTCGATCGCCCCGAACCTCCTCGTCGTCAACGTGCAGCCCGACGAAGGCATTTCGCTCCGGTTCGAGGCCAAGCTTCCCGGAACGCGCATGCAGCTTGCACCGGTGATGATGAACTTCCGCTACGGCAGCGCGTTTGGCGTGCCCGTGCCCGAAGCGTACGAGACGCTGCTGCTCGACGCGATGCTCGGCGATACGACGCTCTTCGCGCGTCACGACTTCGTCGAAACATCGTGGGGCCTGATTACGCCGGTTCACGAAGCGTGGAGCGCGTCGAAGGCGGCCGCGATCCCCACGTACGAAGCCGGCGAGTGGGGCCCGCGCGAAGCGGACGACATGATCGGGGCGGACGGACGCCGATGGAGGACGCTGTGACGAGCTCGCATGCAGACGCTCTGTTGCCCGATGGCATGGACGTTTCCTTTTCGGATATCGAGGCCACCGTCGCGCGGCTCGCGGGTACAGGCGGCGCCCGGAAGCGCGCCTCGCGCGCGCTCACGGCAACGCTCGTCGTGGTGGGATCTCCAGCGCGGCTGCGCGCCGCAGCCGAGGCGATCGATGCTCTCGGGCAGCACGGCGGCGTGCGCGCCATTCTGGTGTCCGAAGGCAGCGAAACGAGCCCGGCCGTGCGCGTCAGCGAGCACGCCATCCTGATCGAGGGTCTGGCGCCCCGCTTTGTCGACAATGCTGTTGCGGCGCTTCGCCTGTCCAGCCTGCCGGCCGTCGTGTGGTGGCGCGGCGGGACCTTCGAATCGCTCGAGGATCTGGCGCTGCTCGCGGATCGTCTCGTGCTCGATACCGAAGACCCCGACGAGGTATGGAGCCGCGTCGACGCGCTCAGCGCGCATGCGGCCGTAACAGATCTCCGGTGGGCGCGCCTCACGCGATGGCGCGCCGTGCTGGCGCACCTCTTCGATCTTCCGCAGGTCCGCGCGGCAGCGCCGCAATTGCGAGAGGTCACCATCACCGCATCCGATCAGAGCGCCGCGCGGCTGTTCGCCGGCTGGGTGACGTCGAGCCTGTCGTCAGCGCCGCTGAAAGTACGAATCGAACGCGCGGCACGCGACCAGGCGTCGTCGGCGATCGAATCCGTTCACCTCGCGGGCGAGGGGGCGGCGATCACGTTGTGCGTCCGGCCGACCCGCACGTGCCTCGACGCGACCGTGGCGGGCGTCGATCTATCGTCACGCGTCGTACCGCTCGAGGAGGGAACCCTCAGCTCGTGGATCGGCGAGGAGCTGGGCGTTCGCACCCGCGACCTCGCCTTCGAGCGCGCGCTGCGCGCCTGCCGGGAGATGACCGCATGAGCGCCGCCGCGTTCGGCATGATCGGGTTGGGCACGATGGGGCGCAATCTGGCGCTGAACATCGAGTCGCGCGGATTCTCCGTCGCCGTGTGGAACCTGGAGACGGACTGGACAGACGCGTTCGTCCGCGATCACCCGCAGGGGAAATTCGTGCCCTCGCACACGCTGCGCGAGCTCGTCGATCGGCTCGAGCGGCCGCGGCGCCTCATGATGATGATCCCCGCGGGCGCCCCGGTCGATGCCATGATTCAGCAGCTCACGCCTCTGCTGGATGCCGGGGACATCGTCATCGACGGCGGCAACTCGTTTTTTCAGGACACGAGGCGCCGCGAAGCGGCCATGCGCGAGGGCCGGCTGAACTTCGTCGGCTGCGGCGTCTCAGGCGGGGAGGAAGGCGCGCGCGTTGGTCCGTCCCTGATGCCAGGCGGATCCGACGAGGCGTGGGCACGCATGAAGGACATCCTCGAAGCGATTGCCGCGAAAACCGAGGCGGGCGCATGCGTCGCGCACGTCGGCCCGGATGGCGCCGGTCATTTCGTGAAGATGGTGCACAACGGCATCGAGTACGGCGACATGCAGCTCATTGCCGAAGCATACGACGTGCTCCACCGCGGTCTCGGGTTGACCACGCCGGAAGCGGCGGACGTGTTCGACGAGTGGAACCGCGGCCCGCTCGAATCCTTTTTAATCGAGCTGACCGCGCACGTCTGCCGCGTGAAGGATCCGCAAACCGGCAAGCCGCTGGTCGACATGATTCAGGACAAGGCGGGACAGAAGGGTACGGGGAAGTGGACGGCGCAGGTCGCACTCGATCTCGCCGTGGCGATCCCGACCATTGGCGCCGCGCTCGATGCGCGGATCCTGTCCAGTCTCAAGGAGCAGCGCGTTGCTGCCGAGCGCGCGTTCCACGCGTCAGGGTTCCAGGGTTCCGGGTTCCACGGTTCCGCGTTCGGGGACCGCGCGCGGACGATCGCCGATTTGCAGAGCGCGTTGTACGCCGCGCGCGTGTGCAGCTACGCGCAGGGAATGGCGCTCATCGCGGCCGGATCGGCGGAGTATCGGTGGAACATCAACCTCGCCGAGATGGGACGCATCTGGAAGGGCGGCTGCATCATCCGCGCACGGCTGCTGGATCCGGTGCGGCACGCGTTCGAGCGTGCGCCTGGGCTCGTCAATTTGCTGGTCGACGACGAGATTCGCGGGGAGATGCAGGCTGCCGAAGCCGGCTGGCGGCGGATCGTCAGCGCCGCGGCATCCGCCGGCATTCCGGTCCCGGCGTTTTCCGCAAGCCTTGCATATTTCGACAGTTACCGGACCGGACGGCTGCCTCAGAACCTCACGCAGGCGCAGCGGGACGCCTTTGGCGCCCACACGTTCGAGCGCGTGGACACGCCAGGGTTCGTCCATGCCGACTGGTCGTAATCAGGGGCGGCGTCGAGAATTGTGGCGGACGCCTTTGAGGCGCGCGATCCCAATGCCAGCTCATCTGTTGTACGACCGGCGTAAATTGCTGTAATCGCAGTCAGTTGCCACGCCTTTTGGGCGTGCGGTATAGTCGTCTGTTCATGGCTCCCGAGCTTCCCGGGTCCTCCTACCGTCCCACCGGACTGGTCGACGTGCTCGACCGCGTGCTCGACAAGGGCCTCGTGATTGCCGGTGACATCAAGGTGTCGCTCGCCGAAGTCGAGCTGCTCACGATCCGGATCCGCCTGCTCGTCTGTTCTCTGGACAAAGCGCAGGAGATCGGCCTCGACTGGTGGCGCTACGACCGCGAGTTGTCGCCCGGCACGTCGCGTGGCAGTCTGGCCGAGACGGAAGCGCTGCGCGCGGAGGTCAGAGAGCTTCAGGAACGCGTGAACGCGTTGACACTACCGCCAGGGAACGGCAGGAGGGCTGCCCGGCGGCGCCGCTGACTGAAGAACCTCGGAGGAGCAGAGCATGGCGGTTGAACGAGCTGCGGGCGGTACGAGTCTGATCGACGTGCTCGATCGGGTCCTCGACAAGGGGATCGTGATCGATGCCTGGGTCCGCGTGTCCCTCGTGGGGATCGACCTGATTACCGTCGAGGCTCGAGTGGTGGTGGCGTCCATCGACACGTACCTCAAGTACTCGGAGGCTGTCGGGCAGGTCGGGCCGGTCTCGCGGCCGATCGCCGAGCTGCCCTCGCACCAGGACGTCGTCGCCGAAAATGCCGCGTTGCGCGCAGAGCTCGCGGCATCCAAGGGACGACGGACGCGGCGGCGGCCTGCGGAAGGATAACGAGGCGTGTCGCCCGTGGCCGCACCTCTGATGCCGGCGCCCGGGGTCGAGTCCGAGGCGAAGCTCGCGCTCCTCGAGTTTCTGCTGACGAGCATCGACATTCAGGAGTCGGCGCGGCGCATCATCGATTGGCTCGCGGCACACGCGCCCGTCTCGCAGGCGGTCGTCCTCGTCGTGGAATCCCTCTCGAACGAGGTGCTGCTCGTCGCCGAACACGGCGTGTCGAGCGGCACCATCATGGACTTCGCGCTCAGCCGCGAGGAAAGCAAGCATCCCCTGATCGAAGCGCTTTCGAGTCCGCACCCGGTGCTGGTGGACGCGATGCCGACGCATTACCGCGTGCCGATCGAAGCGCGTCCCTTCCATGCGATCCCGCTGCGCGCCGAACCCAGAGAAGCGGGCCGCGGGCTCCTGCTCGTGAGCGGCATCGGTCCGGATCTGGACGCCGACACGCTGTGGGCGGCGCGGACGCTCGGCAAACAGGTCTCGCGGCTCCTCAGCCGGCAGCTCCTTGCTGAAACGCGCTTCGGTCAGGAGCGGATGCTCCTCTACAGCATCATCAACGCCGTCACCGATCCGATCCTGCTCACGGACACGGAAGGCAAGTTGATCATCGCCAACAGCCATGCGGAGAAGCTGTTCGCCGCGCCGGACGAAGCCAGCGAAGGATGGCGGCGTGCCGTGGCGCTGAACAACATGCTCTTCTCCGCCGCGTTGTCGACGAGCGCGGTCGGCATGACGGAGCTCGCGCGCCGAGAGCTGCTCCTCGTCGATCCGCTCGAGGGATCCGACCTGCTCTTCGAGCTTCTCAGCTCGCGCGCCAGGGACGAGCGTCAGGGCACCTACGTCGTCTCCATCCTGCGCAACGTGACCGATCTCGCGCGCGCGAAGGAGGAGATCGAGGAAAGCTATCGGACGCTGCGTTTCGCGCAGGCGGAAGTGCGCGACGAGCGGCATCGGCTCGATCTGATCATCGACTCGGTCGCGGACCCGATCCTCGTCACCGATCAGGAAGGGGACATCGTGCTGATGAACGCGCCCGCGGAGCGGCTGTTCAACACGCCGGGTGTCGAGGAGGATGCCGTCCAGCGCCGCGTCCGCGCGAACGGCGCGAACCTGACGTCGTTCGTCTCCAACGTGCTGACGCGTTCGGGCGAGCAGCGGTATGGGGGCGACATTCAGCTCAGCGATCCCCACTCGGGCCGTCCGATTCCCGTGGAGGCGCTCGCGGGGACGATCCTGTCGGAGCAGGGCGAACTGATGTGGGTCGTGACGATTCTCCACGATCAGACGGAAGCGATCGACAAGGCGCGTCTCTACGAGCAGTTGAAGCACGCGACGGCCGAACTGGAGCGCAAAGTGCAGGAGGCCACCGCGGAGCTCGCGGAGCAGAACGAGCTGCTGCGGCGGCAGCACATCGCGCTGGAGCAGGCCTCCGCGCTCAAGTCGCAGTTCCTCGCCAACATGTCGCACGAGTTCAGGACCCCGCTCAACGCGATCCTGGGCTACACGCACATGCTGCTGAACAACGTCACCGGCGCCGTCACGGATCCGCAGCGGAAGAGCCTGACGCGGATCGACTCGAACGCCAGGCACCTGCTCGCGCTCATCAACGACATCCTCGACATCACGCGCATCGAGGCGGGCCGGATGCCGCTGAACGTCACGACGTTCCGGCTGGCGGATCTGATCCACGAGGTGATGTCGGAGCTCGAACCGATCATCCGCCGATCGAACCTCGAGGTGTCGTCGAAGGTCCGCGGCCGCGTGCCGCCGCTGCGGACGGATCGACAGAAGGTCAAGCAGGTCGTGCTCAACCTGCTGAGCAACGCGCTCAAGTTCACCCCGGCCGGGTCGGTCACCATCGTCGCGACGCACGACGCGAAGCGCCGGGAGGTGGCCATCGACGTGCGCGATACGGGCGTGGGCATCGGTCCGGACGACCAGGTCAAGGTGTTCGAAGATTTCCGGCAGCTCGACAGCTCGCCGGCGCGCGGCTATGGCGGCACCGGTCTTGGGCTGTCGATCTGCCGGCGCTTGTCGCAGATGCTGGGCGGCACGATCGAACTGCGGAGTGAAGCGGGCAAGGGATCGACCTTCACGCTGCGGCTGCCGGTGCGCGGGAGGCGGCGATGAGCGCGACCCGGGACCAGCCGCTCGTGCTCGTCGTGGAGGATTATCAGGACGCGCGGGAGATGTACGCCGCCTATCTCCAGTTCTCCGGGTTCGAGGTCGCGGAGGCGACCAACGGCCTCGAGGCGATCGAGAAGGCGCAGGAGCTGCTGCCTGACATCATCCTCATGGATCTGGCGCTCCCGCGGCTCGATGGCTGGGAAGCGACGCGGCGGCTGAAGAAGAACGCGCACACACGCGATATTCCCATTGTTGCGCTGACCGGGCACGCGCTGCCCGGCCACGCGGAAGGGGCGCAGCAGGCGGGATGCGACGCGTTCGTGACGAAGCCGTGTCTGCCCGACGCGCTCGTCGCGGAGATCAAGCGGCTGCTCGACGCGCGGCCGTCGGACAAGACGCGTGCGGCGCGGACGGCGAACCGTAAACGATCCTGATCGGCCTCTGCGAACTCATATGGCGAAGACAGCGACCAAGAAGGCGAAGCCGGCACGCGGCGTCAAGGCAGGAGGGCCACCGTCGGCGCGGAAGGCGGAGGCGTCCAGTCCGAGCCCCGCGCGGCAGGAAGCGACGCGCAGCCGCCTGGAACGGGTGAAGGTGCCCTCCGCCGCGCGGCGCGACGACAGCTCCGAAGGCAAGTACGTCTACTGCATCATCCGGTCGGACGAGCCGCTCAGCTTCGGGCCGCTCGGCCTCGGACCCGAACCGGCGCAGGTGCACACCGTGCACTACCGTGACATCGCCGCCGTCGTCTCCAACACGCCGATCGTCGTGCAGGATCCCACGCGCGAGAACGTCCTCGCGCACCAGCGCGTGAACGAGACGGTCATGCAGAAGCACACGGTCATCCCCATGTCGTTCGGGACCGTCTTCAAGACCGACGACGACATCATGGAGCTGCTGCGATCGGCGTACGACGCGTTCAGCGACGTCCTGAACAAGATGAGCGGCAAGTTCGAGTTCGGGCTGAAGGTCCTCTGGGACCGCGAGCAGATGATCCGCGAGATCGAAGACGAGGACGAGGACATCCGCCGCCTGAAGGGAGAGATCTCGTCGCAGAAAGGATCGACGTATTTCGCGCGCATGCAGTACGGACGCCTCATCGACGCGGCGCTGCAGGCGCGATCCGAGCGGTACGTGACGGAGATCTTCGACGCACTCAGGAACGTCTCCGTGGCGTCGCGCTCGAACAAGCCGATCGGCGATCGCATGATCATGAACGCCGCCTTCCTCGTCGCACGGCAGATGGAGCAGGCGTTCGACTCGCGCGTGAAGGAAATCGGACAGCAATACGAGAGGCTCACGTTCAAGTACACGGGGCCCTGGCCGCCGTACAACTTCGTCAATATTCGCCTGAAGCTCGAACGGGCGCACTGACGCGACTCGCGCACGCACACGCACCCGCACGCACCCTCGTGATCATCATCGACTCGCTGCTGATTGGCGGCATCCGCTTCGTGCTCGACAAGATCGCCTCGGCGGTCGATACGGAGATGCACGACGATGGGGCACTGCGCGAGCAGCTCCTCGCCGCGCAGATGCAGCTCGAACTGGGCGAGCTGACACAGGAGGAGTTCGACGCAATCGAGGCGGATGTTGTGGCGCGCCTGCGCGACATCCGCGACCGGCAGCGCGGCGGCGAAACCGCGATGCCATCGACTCGCGGCATGCGGGTCACGGGCGTCGAGGCCACGTTCGAAGGAGACGAGCACTGATCGCGGAAGACGGCGCCCGTCTTCCCTCCTTCCTGTTCGTCGGGGGAAAGGGCGGCGTCGGCAAGACGACATGCGCGGCCGCGCTGGCGCTCCGCGCGGCGAAGTCGCGCCGCACGCTTCTCATCTCCACGGATCCCGCCTCGTCGCTGGGCGATGTTCTCGAGGCGCGCGTCGGCCGAAGGCCGCGTCCGGTGAAGGGCATCGCGGGACTCGATGCGGCGAACGTCGATGCCGCGGCGGCGTTCAGCGCCTGGCTGGCGCCGCGCCGGACGACGATCGCCTCCATCGCGCTCGGCGGCAGTTATCTCGACGAGGAGGACATCGCCCGGCTGCTGCGCCTCTCGCTGCCCGGAGCGGACGAGATCATCGGGCTGCTCGCCATGATCCGTGTTGCCGCGCGCGGAGGCTACGAACACCTCGTCGTCGACACGGCACCCACCGGGCATACGCTGCGTCTTCTGACCACCCCGGCGCTGCTCGTGCGGATCGCGCTGATCCTCGATGCGCTGCAAGCCCACCATCGTGAAGTCGTCGCCGCGCTGCGCGGCAGGTATGTGGCCACCCGCGCGGACGCCCTCATCGAGGAGATCGACCGCGACGGCCGGGCGCTCGAGGCGCTCCTGAAAGATCGGCGCAGGACGCAGCTGTCGTGGGTCAGCCTTCCCGAACCGATGGCGCTCGAGGAGACGGCGGATGCATTTGCGGCGCTTCGCGCGCAGGGTTTCGGGCCGTCGGCTCTCATCGTCAATCGCGTGACCCCGGGCGCCGCGTGCGGCTGGTGCCGTGCTCGACGCCGCGTCGAGGCGCGTTCGATCGGACCGCTCCTGCGGCGCTTCCGCGATGTGCCTGTCCGGTTCGTGCCTGACTGGGCGGTAGAGCCACGAGGTCGCGCGGCGCTGAGCCGGATGGCGCGATCGATCGTGCAGGTCAGGGAAGTGAGCGCCGATCGGCGCCCACCAGTTCAGCGGCGCGTGACCGCGGCCATGCCACGAACGGCTCGCCTCGGACGCACCGTCACCGCGTCATCCGTGCTGCCGCGGCACCTGCGGTTCGTGCTGTTCGGCGGCAAGGGAGGTGTCGGCAAGTCGACGTGTGCGGCCGCCTATGCGGTCGATCTGGCGCGGCACGAACCGTCGCGACGGATTCTGCTGCTCTCCACCGATCCCGCGCACTCGCTCGCGGACGTCTTCGGTACGACGGTTTGCGATGCCGCCGCGCCCATCGATCCGGCGCTGCCCAACCTCCACGCGAGAGAGATCGATGCCGACGCGACGTTGTCCGCGTTCCGATCGGGGTACGTGGATTCCGTCGATTCGGTGCTGGGCGCCCTCGCGCGCGGCGCAGCCGGCGGAGCGGATCGCGCGGTCGTTCGCCAACTGCTCGATATCGCGCCGCCCGGCATCGACGAGGTCATCGCGATCGCGGACGTCGCGCAGGCGCTCACGGAGTCCGGCGCGTGCTACGGCACGATTGTCGCGGACACGGCGCCCACAGGGCATGCGCTGCGCCTCCTGCAGACTCCCGAGGTGCTGCGCGAATGGGCGCACGCGCTGATGAGCATTCTCCTCAAGTACCGCGAGATCGTCGCCGCGGGCGGGCTCGGGGAGCTGCTCGTCGTCTTGTCGCAGCGGCTGCGCGCACTGACGGCACTCCTGCGCGACGGACGGCAGACACAGCTCGTGCTCGTCACACGCGGGGCGGCGCTCCCCGTCGCCGAGTCGCTTCGATTTTCAGCCGCCCTGCGGCCGCTCGGCGTCAGCGTGGGCGCTGTGATTGTCAATGCCGTCGGCGGCGGGACCTGCCGCCGCTGCCGCTCGCGCGCGGCGGTCGAGGACGTTCATATCCGGCGGTTTCTGCGGAGCCGTCGCGCCGGGTGTGTGATCGCCGCCGCTGCGATGATGCCGCCGCCGCACGGTGTGCGCACGCTGGGCGACTGGTCCGCGACATGGACGCGGCTTCGCTGATGGCTGCGCCGCGGACGGCTACGTACGTCTACTGCGCCGTGCAGGCGTCGCGGCGGCCGTCATTGGATCGCGCGCTGCCGGCGGTTCCGGACGCCGCGACGCCGCTGGCAGTGCCGGTCTCGCCGCGTCTGTTCCTGGTCGTGTCCGGCGTTCCGCTCGATGTCTATGGACCTGGCGCGCTCGAGCCGCGCCTCCGCGATCTCGACTGGCTCGCGTCGGTGGCGATCGCGCACGAGCGTCTGGTCGAACACCTCGCGCGGCGGGGCTCCCAGACCGTGATCCCGATGAAGCTCTTCACGATGTTCTCGTCGATCGAGAGCGCCGCGGCGGACATGCGCCGGCGGCGCGCTGCGCTTGCGGCCATCGTGCGCCGAATCGCGGGCTGCGACGAATGGGGCATTCGCATCACACACGCCGCGGACGTCAGGGGGTCTACAGCGACCCCGGTCGATCGAGCGATCGGTTCCGGCACGGCGTTCCTGACGGCCCGAAAGGCCGCTCGGGACGCGGTGCGCGCGAAGCGTGCGGAATCGCGTGCGGCGGCGGACGCGGCATTCATCGCGCTGCGCCGCGTGTCGCGTGACGCACGGCGCGGCGATTTGGAACGGGAGCCTGCTGCCAATCCGCCCATCCTCGATGCCGCCTTTCTCGTGCCTCGGGAGCGCCGCGCGGCGTTCAAGAGCGAGGTGCGCCGCCATGCCGCGCGCTGCGCGGATGCCGGCGCGCCGCTGGTATTGACCGGACCATGGCCCGCCTATAACTTCGTCACCGTGAGCGGATCATCCCGGTGACGAAGAAGGCTCCGCGCACGCGGCCGCGTACGTCGACGGTCACGACGCGCGTCCGGCATACGACCGTCCCCTCGGCGCTGCCGCCGAAGTCGGCGAGTCGTCCAAAGGTTCCCCCGAGGCCTGAAACACCAAAGCCGGTCCCGCGGCGGCCGGCGTGGGCGTCGACGGCGTCGCCGAAGCGGCATGCCGCGAGAATCATCGATGCCGAAGACGCCACGGTGCTCGATCTGATCGACAACCTGCTGAACCAGGGTGTTGTCCTGAACGCCGAACTGATCCTGGGGCTCGCGGACGTCGATCTGATCTACGTGCGGCTCTCCGCGCTCCTGTGTGCGGCCGACAGGATCCTGCCGCGCGGAAGATCCTGATGGCGTGGTATGTCTTCGCGCTGGCGGATTGTCCGCCGCGCGCGGCGTCCGTGCGTGGGTTCACGTCGGCCGTCACGTTCCGGCGCGCCGCCGGGTTCTACGCGGCCGTCGAGCGGCGGGGCGATGTTCCCCCGGCCGATCTGGGATCGCTGGAACGTCATCAACGCGTCGTCGAGCGGCTGGCTGGTCGCGTGCCGGCGATTCTTCCCGTACGGTTCGGCACGCTGCTCACCGCCGATGCCATCGACGAATCGCTGGAGC